>NZ_JBFAXR010000112.1:0-28871 GCF_040680895.1 Streptomyces sp. NPDC051940
AGAGCATGGCCGCGGTCTACACCACCACGGACACCGCAGCCCTACCCGCCACCACCGAGGATTGATCCCCTACACCACGAGAAGGGACACGACCGCGCGCATCGCGAGAACGGCCTGCGCGACCACTCCTCCCGTCCGGCGACCATCCCGGCCCGCACCGCGGAGGACATCGCCGACCGGGTGGAGGCGCTGCGTAGGCAGGCCAAGCAGGGGCCCGCCCGTCTCGCGGCCGATCTTCAGCCTCTGCATGGCGTCACGGTCGCGCCGGCCGCCGTGCATCGCATCCTCGTGCGGCGAGGACTCAACCGGCTCCGGGACCTTGACCCGCCGCTAGCTGATCAGCTGCGGGGTGCTTCGGCGCTGCCTCCCCGCCGTACCCGTTCCAGGACCTCATGGTGCAGTGCGGCAAGTCCTGCACGCGGCAGGGGTGCGGGGCTGCCGGTGAGGGTGTACTGCTCGTCGGCCCCGGTGTACTGGATGGCGATGTCGGCGCGGCCGTCGGGCCGCAGCACGGTGGCGATGGTGACGTCGCCGGTGATGACGCCGACCTCGTCGGTCATGGCGCCACCGGGCCCGGTGGTCACCTCGTCCACCAGTCGGCCCGGGCCGGGCGTCTCCTCGAGGGTGCTCACGGGCAGGTGCTGAGCATCTCGCCGAGCTTGGCCTTCTCGGCCGCGGTCAGCCCGTAGGTGGCCTTCACCGAGGTCCAAGCACGTGCGTAGGTGCACCCGGAGGTGCGGGACGGGGGCTGCTACTGGTCCGGGGTCTGGTCGCTCTTGGAGCGTAGCGCGCGAGTTCCAGGGATCTGGGCGGCCCTTGGCCGCGAACCTGCGTGCGGGTCGTAATTTCGCTGTCTTGTCGGAGCGGGTTCCGGATCCTACGGCTGTTCTTCGCGGCCGGCCTGGACGCGATTGGGCTGGCGGTTTCCGCGATCAGCGGCTGGAGGGGTGCGCGGTCGTAGGCGCTCGCCTTGGGGTCCGAACATGATCAGATACTCGACTGGTCCGCCGGGGCTGGCGTTCGCCACCCCGTGCGGGGTGCGGGTGTCGAACTCGGCGACGTCCCCGGGGGTCAGGATGAGGTCTTGGTTGCCGAGGGCGAGCCACAGCCGCCCGTACAGGACGCACAGCCACTCGTGGCCGTCGTGGGAGACCTGACGGGGCCGCGCGGGCGGGTCCTCGATGGCGGGCAGGACGTGCTTGTGGGCGTGCAGGCCGCCGACGTACCGGGTCAATGGCAGCACCGCCTTGTCGTCGCCGAAGCTCAGCGGCGCCGTAGTGCGCGGCTCGGCCGCGGGGGCGGGTGCGGTGCCGGCCAGCTCGTCCAGCGAGACGCCGTACTCCTTCGACAGGTGCAGCAGCACCTCCAGGGTGGGCTTGCGCCGGCCGGTCTCGATCCGGGACAGCGTGCTGGTCGAGATGCCGCTCGCGCAGCTGACACCGGCGAGCGTCGCGCCGTGGTGCTCACGCGCGGCCCGCAACCGGGGCCCCATTGCGGCCAGCGTGCCGTCCACGTCGTCGACTGCCATCTTTCCTGCTCCTTTTTGCCGTGCCGCTCCACCGTTCTGTTCTGCGAGTTCGCCAGGATGGCAAGGGCGATCGCGTCGGGTGGGTGCCGCGCCGCATGATCGATGGGTAGCCGCGTCCGCCCGCGATCCGAGGAGAAGCCCATGCAGCCCGAACCGACCGCCGAGCTCCGCCACCGCACCGTCGAGGCTCCGGCCGGGCGCCTGTACCTGGTCGAGCAGGGCACCGGCCCGCTGGCCCTGCTCGTGCACGGCTTCCCCGAGTCCTGGTACTCCTGGCGCCGCCAGCTCCCGGCCCTCGCCGCGGCTGGCTACCGGGCGGTGGCGATCGACGTGCGCGGCTACGGCCGTTCCTCCAAGCCGGAGGCGACCGACGCCTACCGGATGCTGGACCTGGTGGAGGACAACGTCGCCGTCGTGCGCGCCCTCGGCGAGGAGAACGCGGTGGTCGTCGGCCACGACTGGGGCTCCAACATCGCCGCCGCCTCCGCCCTGCTCCACCCTGAGGTCTTCCGCGCTGTCGGCCTGCTGAGCGTCCCCTACGCGCCGCCCGGCGGCCCCCGCCCCACCGACATCTTTGGCCAGATCGGCGGCTTCGAGCAGGAGTTTTACGTCTCCTACTTCCAGGAGCCCGGCCGCGCCGAGGCGGAGATCGAGCCCGACGTCCGGGGCTGGCTCGCGGGTTTCTACGCGGCACTGTCCGCCGACACCATGCCCGCCCAGGGAGAGCCCGACCCGCACTTCGTCGCCCGCGGCGGCCGGCTGCGCGACCGCTTCCCCACGGGGGTCCTCCCGGCGTGGCTGAGCGAGGATGACCTCGACGTCTATGCCGGGGAGTTCGAGCGCACAGGGATCACCGGCGCACTCAACCGCTACCGCAACATGGACCGTGACTGGGTACACCTCGCCCCGCACCACGGAGCGCCGATCAAGCAGCCGTCCCTGTTCGTCGGCGGCGCCCTGGACGCCTCCACCACCTGGATGTCCGAAGCCATCGACGCCTACCCCACCACCCTCCCAGGCCTGTCGGCCTCCCACCTCTTGGACGGCTGCGGCCACTGGATCCAGCAGGAGCGCTCCGACGAGGTCAACCGCCTGCTGACCGACTGGCTTGCCACCCTCCAGGGCTGAGCTAGGCGGGCGTGGGGTCAGCTGGTGCCGTAGGCGTACGCACGGCCGGTGTAGGTGCCGCCCGCACCGCCGGAGTGGTGATCACCGCCAGCATCTGTCCGTCGCGGGCTGCCGCCCCGCTCGCCGCCGGTCAGGTGTCGGGGGAGCATCACGGGGCGGTCCGCGGTCTTGCGCGACATGTGGGCGCGGACGAAGCAGGCAGGTTGCGGACCGGGTGCGGATGTCGGGTCGCGGCGGGGCGCGGGTGTTGCCGGGCAGAGTTTGCCACCTATTTACGATACAGAGCTGCGCTGTATCATAAAGACGTCTACGCTACGACGCATGGCCTCCTCGGAATTACTTCACCGGCGCCGCTGGGCGATCCTCGCCGTGCTGCTGCTCAGCGTCCTGGTCACCGTGATCGACAACTCCATCCTCAACGTCGCGACGAAGACCCTCACCCAGCCCGCCCCGATCGGGCTGGGCCTCAGCCAGAGTCAGCTGGAGTGGGGGATCAACGCCTACACCCTCGTCTTCGCCGGGCTGCTCTTCACCGGCGGCGTGCTCGGCGACCGGGTCGGGCGCAAGAAGGTCCTGCTCTTCGGCATGTTCGTGTTCGGCGCGACCTCCGCGCTGTGCGCCTACGCCAGCTCGCCCGGCGAACTCATCGCCTACCGCGGGCTGATGGGTCTCGGCAGTGCCTTCATTCCGCCTGCGACGCTCGCGATCGTCGCCCAGGTCTTCGAACCCGCCGAGCAACCGCGGGCGATCGGCATCTGGACCGGTGTGGTCGGACTGGCGCTGGCGGTCGGCCCGATCGCGGGCGGTGCGCTACTGGAGCACTTCTGGTGGGGCTCCGTCTTCCTGGTGAACGTGCCGATCGTCGTCGTCGCACTGATCGCGATGGCCGTGCTCGTACCGGACTCCCGGGACCAACGGCCGGGCCGCCTCGACCCGGTCGGCGTGCTGCTGTCCATCGCCGGTCTCGCGCTGCTCGTCTACGGCATCATCAAGGGCGGGCAGGGCGGCGACTTCGCCCGACCCGCGGTGTGGGGGACGGCACTGGCCGGACTGGTCGTCCTGGCGGGCTTCGCGGCATGGGAGCGGCACACGGACCATCCGGCGTTCGACGTCACGTACTTCGAAGACCGCCGCTTCGTCGGGGCCGTCACCGCGATCACCGTGATCTCGTTCGTGCTCTTCGGCGTGATCTTCTTCGTCGTCTTCTACGTCCAGTCCGTCCGCGGCTACAGCGCGCTTCAGACCGGGCTGTGGCTGCTCCCCATGGCCGCGGCGCAGATCCTCGTCGCGCCGCGGGCCCGGCACGCGGTGGCCCGCTTCGGGCCGCGGGCCGTATGCGCCGCCGGGCTGCTGGTCAACGCCGTCGCCTTCGCCGGCTTCCTGCTGCTCGGCCGGTCCACCCCGATGTGGCTGCTGGGCGTGCTGTTCGCCCTGATGGGCACGGCGATGGCGTATGTCTTCCCGCCCGCCACCGTGATGATCATGACGTCGCTGCCGCGTGCGAAGGCCGGCGCGGGGTCCGCGGTCAACAACGTCTTCCGGCAGGTGGGTGGCGCGGTCGGCATCGCCGTACTCGGCTCGCTGCTGTCCGCCGTCTACCGCAGCAGGGTGCAAGACCACGTCACCGTGCTCCCGGCGGCCGAGCGGCACGCCGCCGGCGAATCCATCCAGTCCACTCTCAGCGCGGCCGGACGGCTCGGCGCGCGGGGGCAGGGGCTGGCAGACGCCGCGGTCGACGCGTTCGTCCACGCCATGCACGTCACCGCCCTCACCGCGGCCGTCATGTCGGCGGTCGGGGCGGCTATCGTGCTGTTGACCATGCCGGGTAAGCAGAAGGCTCAGCAGGCGGCGGGCGGCGTACGAGCCGAGCGGCGTGAGGTGGGCGCGCAGAGGTGACAGTCAAGTGGGCGCAGAGGTGAACGACGACCCCGCTGCAGCGGCCGCGCCGCGCGGCCGGCCGCGCAATGCGGCCGTCGACCGCGAGGTCGTCGACACCGTGCTGCGGCTGCTCGCGGACGGGGTCGGCTTCGCCGATCTGTCCATGGTGGCGATCGCCCGCGAGGCCGGGGTCACCCGGGCCACCGTCTACCGGCGCTGGCCCACGAAGGACGCGCTGCTGCTGGACGTGGTGACGTCCGTCGAGCGCCCGCTGCCGGAGCCGGCCGGGCGCTCGGTGCGCGAGGACCTGGTGGGCGCCCTCGAGGCGACCCGGCAGCGGGTTATGGCCAAGCATGTGTCCGCGCTGATGCGGAACATGCTCACGTACTTCCAGAGCAGCCCCGAGCTGTGGCGCCGCTACCGCGAGGTGTCGGTCGCGCCGCGGCGGGAGGCCTTCACCCGGCTGCTGCGGCGCGGGATCGAGGAGGGCCAGATCCGCGCGGAGCTCGGGGACGACATGGACTTCCTCATCGACATGCTGATCAGCCCCATGTACTACCGGGCCTCGATGGACCCGGACGCCGTGCTGGAGGACGACCTCGCGGAGCGGATCGTGGACGCATTCCTGCTGGGGACGAAGCCGCGCTGAACGTCGCCTTGCGACTTCCGGATGCCAGCGGAGCACCAGCGCTGTGACGGCCTTGCCGTCTGCGTCCACCTGGTGGCGCTGGTCGGCGGACGGGGTCTGCGGCCGGCGTCCCGGTATCCGGTGGGAGAATCGCCGGCATGGCTGAAGTGATCATTGCGGCGTGCGACGGTGCGTCGAAGTCCAACCCCGGGCCGGCCGCCTGGGCATGGGTCGTGGCGGGTGCGGACGGCGGCGTCGAGCGATGGGAGGCCGGACCGCTCGGCCGCGCCACCAACAACGTCGCGGAGCTCACCGCCTTGATGCGACTGCTCGAAGCGACCGACCCCGCCGTGCCGCTCGAGGTGCGGATGGACTCGACGTACGCGATGCAGGCGGTGACGACCTGGCTGCCCGGCTGGCGGCGCAAGGGCTGGAAGACGGCCGCGGGTACGCCGGTCGCCAACAAGGAGCTGGTGGTCGCCATCGACCGGCTGCTGAGCGGACGCGACGTGCAGTTCGTCCATGTGGCCGCGCACCAGGTGGACGGTGATCCGTACAACGCGGCTGCGGACCGCGCGGCCGACGAAGCGGCCCGGACGCAGGCTGCGGCCGGCACGTCGTACGGTTCGTCGTTGCCCGCCGCGGACGCCGCCCGGGGTGCGGTCCCGGCGGCGCGGAAGAGTCCGCCGAAGACCAAGACGGTGGCGTCCGGGCGGGGCGGCCGCACCTTGGCGGCGAAGTTCCGCGGGACGTGCCGGTGTGGCCGGTCGTACGCGCGGGGCGATCTGATCGCCAAGAATTCCGACGGCTGGGGGCATCCAGAGTGCGTGGACGGCAAGGCGCCGACGCGGTAGGGCGGTGTCGGCAAACGTCCACGTTGTCGTAGGAGCTGGTGTCAGCAGTTGTCGACGTTGCGGGTTGCGTCGACATAGTCCGAGCTGACCCAGCCCATGCCGATCTACAGGCCATCACGGGTTGCCGTGGATCCGCTGGCACTGCCAGTTCCACTCTCACTCCCACTTCCAGGACGAGCTCGAGTCGTCACGTGGCAGTGCGGCCGCGGACGAGCTCCCGGCGAAGATCAGCAGGCTGCCATCGGCGCCAGGCTCCACGCCCGCACCCCAGACCCAACGGGAATGCCGCTGCTGACCGCGATCGGCGGGGACCCCGTGAGCCTGTTCTGGGATCACGCTGCTGGCCCAGTCACTTGTAGGACACACGTCCCGCAAACACTCGGTCGACCGTGTCCGTAATGGCACGATGACTCCCATAGATGATGCTCGACGCGCGGCGCTCGGAGGGAGGTGGGCCAACCTGCTGGTGACAGCAGAGGTTGTCGGATTGCCCTCGACCAGTCCGCCGGCGCCAGCTGGGGCCCAGCGCGAACGGCACCGAATACGTTCGCCGGCCTGGCGTGCGTTCCTGGTCCGCGGGATCGCCTTTGCCGGGACCAGCCGAGATGCCCATGCGGCGTTGGCCTCCGGGCCGGCAGCCAGGCGGTGTAGGGGTCTGTCAGGCGCACTTCGCATGAGCGGGCAATCGCCTGGAGCTGGTGGACGTGCCTGCGTAGACGCTCTGCCAGGGCGGCATCGGAGACGGGGTCCTCGCCGGCGTCGTCGAGCTTCGCCTCGAGGTCCAGCGGGTCGCAGGTCTGCAGCTTGGTGAGGGCGTCGAGGAGCTGATGGGCGTCCAGGTCGCTTCGGCAGGGACCGGCGGGTGAGCGGCGCGAACGCCGCGAGCGGCTCGTCGCCACCTCGCTCCCGAGGTCCCCAGGGCACCCCGGGGTCCGGGGCGGAGATAGGAAGGGCAGGCAGCGCTCACGCAGCACCGGGGCGCACCGTCCGGGCGACACCGGGGCTTTGGTCATCTCCCCCGGGGGTTGGCTCCGAGGAGATCGGTGCCCATCGGCGCCAGCGAGTGCAGCACCTGGTTGCGGCTGCGCCTGGAGATGATCAGCCCGGATTCGCGCAGAATCGCAGCATGCTCGCTTGCCGTGGGCGCGCTGATACCGAGTCGGGCGGCAAGTTGTCCCGTTGTGCACCCGTCGGCGATGGCGCGCAGCGCTGCAGCCCGGGTGGCACCCAGGAGAGCGGCGAGCGAGTCGCCGCGAAAGGAGCCCTGCCCTGGTGCACTCCAGTCCGGGCCGCGGCTGACGGGATACGCCACAACAGGAGGCAGGAGCGGATCGATCAGGGTCACCGGGGTGCGCCAGCAGAAGACAGACGGCACCAGGAGCAGCCCGCGGCCGGCCAGATGGATATCCCGGGCGACCGGGTACGCGGCCGTTAGGATCGGCGGGCGCCAAACGAGTACGGGCGCCAGACCGGCCAGAAGCCGATGGGGGCCACCGTGGAGCAAGTCGCGGGCGCGGTCGGCGATGTCTGCATGGACCAGGGCGTCGACGCGGGCCTGGTAGGGGGCGACCAGGACCGCGTAGCAGGCCCGCAGGGTGGCCTCCAAGGCGCCCAGCGCCTCCCGGTCGCCCTCGGCCAGGTGGCGGCACCACGAAGGCGGCGACGCCACCGCAGTCAGCTCGCGATGCAGGGCCGCGCGCGGGGTGGACAGTACCGCCTGCAGACCGGGCTCCAGGCCCCCGACCGCCTGCGGCGGAGTGAGGAAGTCCGGAAAGTCCCCCCGCCCCGGGGCCAGTCGGCGCAGCAGCTGCGCCTGCCAGCGGGGCAACCCCGTGACCGCAGCGCGGGCCTGGGCGCGCCAGTGTCCGAAGACACCGGTCCCGTCCCGGTTGCCCAGCAAGGTGGTGGCCAGTACCAGCTCCCACAGCGGATCGAAGCCGGGCGCGACACGGACCCGGTGCAGATCGTCGTCGTTGAAGTGCAGCCTGAGCATCGCCCGTTACCCCGCCCCTCCGCTCTCGCATCCCCTGCCGGCAGCGCCGGCCGGGAGCATATCGGGCACGCCGAGCAGCCGTATACGGCACGCGAGCTAGCTGTTTTGGCCGTCCCCACATGTCCTGGAGCGCCACCCGCCGCGCTGCGATGCTCGCTGGGGCCACGACGGGGGCGGCTGTCCTGAACCAGCTCACAGCTCAACAGGTCCGCACCAGCCACCAAACCGCGAGGCGCACCGGATCGGCCAGGGACAGACTCTCCGTCCCGCCACCACCTTGAGGGGAGCTTTCATGCGTATGCGGATGAAGCGGTTCAAAACCGGAGCGTGGGTGGTGGCGGCCCTGACCGCGACCATCCTGGCGGTGGGCACCAGCCCGGCGGCGGCCAGCGGCACCTACAGCGGCCGTGCGTACGTCTACGGGGCCGGCTTGTACGTGGACGACTGGGACAACGAGGGCGTCGTCGACCGGGACACGAACCGGGTGTCCAACGCCACATGCTTGTGGCAGAAGGTCCTGTGGGCAGACGGCTTCCTCCCCCTGTCCGGTGTCGATGGAGTCTTCGGTGACGGCACGTACAACGCGACCAGGGCCTGGCAGAGAGCTCAAACGGGCTTGGCGGACGACGGCTCGGCCGGCAAGGCGAGCTGGCACGTTGCGGGCTTCTCGGTATGGCTGTACGGCAGCGACGCCGCCGGGGCCACCATGACTGGGCAGTACCGCGGCGACTACGCCTACTTCGACATAAAGCGCGACACAGACGGCAACTACCAGTTCATCGACGGAGACGGCGCTTGGCGCAAGGCCGGATACGACTACCGCACCTGCAGCTGACGCCCCTGATCCGGCCCACAGCCGCCGTGGCCGTGTCCCCCACGTCACAGCCGAGACGCGGGGGACACGGCATGACCACCCCCGGATGCTCACAACCAGGCGCTCCAGTCGATGCGCGCCGCGGCCACCACAAGGCAGCCCCTGGCGCGACCCGATGAGCGATCACGACCGGGGCCACTCCCCAGCCCCCCGGTGCCAGCTCAGATTCAACCGGTCGTTGCAACACCAGCCTGTTGGAGCAACAGTAGCTGCTCGTTGAGCGCCTCGGCCGGTGTCTTCCAGCCGAGCGTCTTGCGGGGTCTGCTGTTGAGAGTGTGGGCGACGGCCTCGATCTCCTCGGCGGACCACCTCGAGAGATCGGTGCCCTTTGGGAAGTACTGACGCAGGAGCCCGTTGGTGTTCTCGTTCGTGCCGCGCTGCCATGGACTGCGAGGGTCGGCGAAGAACACGGGAATGCCGGTCTCGACTTTGAATTGCGCGTGCGCCGACATCTCCTTGCCCCGGTCCCATGTCAGCGACCGTGCCAGCTGCTCGGGCAGCGTCGACATCGCATTGGCGAGTGCGTTCATCATCGTGATCGTCCCGCAACCGGCCAGCGCAGGACCATTCTTGACGCTCTGTTTGTGCCGGTATCCTTCCTCGCGTGGCAGGTGAATCAGCATCGTGAATCGCGTGGATCACTCGACGGCTGTGCCGATCGCGGAACGCTCCAGCCCGATGATCAGGTCGCCTTCCCAGTGGCCGGGGACGGCGCGGTCCTCGGCCTCGGCGGGCCGTTCGCTGATGAGCGTCTCGGGTGTGACGTGCGCCCAGGTCTTGCGGCGCGAACGAGCCCGCGGGGCGCGCAGTGCGCGGCCCGTGCGAAGGCACAGGATCAGCTCCCGCTTGAGCGCGCCGCGGCTCTGGATGTAGAGCGCCTGGTAGATCGCCTCGTGGCTGATGCGCGGTCCTTGGGTGCGGCTTGTTCGGCCCAGTCCACTCACCCGTCGCCGGCTCCGCGATCGTCACACCCCTGGGCGTGCTGATCCGTCCGGACAGTCGCTCCTGAACATATGCGTGCAACCGGGGGTTGTCGACCAGCTTTGCCGTCTTCGGACGGCGTGCGGCCATGTCCGATTTCCACTGCGCGACCGATGCCCGATAGTCGAGCTTCCCGCATCTGGTGGCCACGTTGCGCCGCAGCTCACGGGAGATCGTCCCCGGATCACGGCCGACTTCCCGGGCGATTTCGCGTACGCCCTTGCCCTGGGCTTTCAGGAGCGCGATCTCCTCCCGCTCAGAGAACGACAGGTACCTGCCCGTATGCGGCTTCGGATCGAACGGTCGCATGCCGCCACACTGCCGGTACCAGCGCGTGGCCGCCGCCGGCGCCACGCCGATAATCCCGGCCGCTTCCTCGGCGAGAAGGCCCTTGGCGATCTCGTTCCAGAACGCCGCTTCGACGTGACGCTGATACTTCGGATGCCCCGGGGACAGCTTCGGGCGCACCGCCCGATCCGCGGCCTGCTGACGACGAACCATCCAACACCTCGCTGATCACGAGGTGTTGCGACGACCGGTTGAATCCGCCTAGGAAAGGAATGTCGGAGTGAAGCACTCGTTACCTGCGCGTGGTTGCGGTGAGGTCAGATAGATATCTGCCGTGACGTCTATCACACGTCCGTTAAGCCCGGCAAGATCTTACTTAACGGTATTGCGCGGAAGTGTTCATTGAGATCTTGAATGGCCTGGCCTTTTCGTCGCGGTGGCGGAGTGACAGCGCTTTCGTGCGGGGAGTGGTCTACACCTTGATGCCGCCAATAGCCCGTTTCTGAGCACGCTTTACTTGGAGAAGCGGTGCTCGCCGCACAGTGGCACCCTCAAAGGCGAGGCAAAATGAAGAAGCAACACAAGGTGGTTCTGATCGGCGCGTGCATCGCAGGCGGGGCAACCATCGCGGGCGCAGTCGTGGTGAGTCAGGGATCGGACGCCGGGGCCAAGTCCTCCTCCGACGGCGATGGCGACTGCCGGGCCGTGGGGCAGGTCCGAGACATGTATTGCAACCAGAGCCCTGCACCCTCCAAAAGTGCGAGCTTCGAGGATCCCGACAACCCGGCCGGGGCGACGGGACCGTGGCGTTACCGGGTCGTCAACACGTTCGTCGACGGCCGCGACGAGGGCCTGCTGGTGCGCACGTGCAACGTGGACGACTGTCCCGGACCTGACTCTGCAGCTCGTATCGGCATGATGCTGCAGAACCATGTGGTCTGGGTGGTCTGCAAGGAGGACTCCGGCTTTAACGGCGGGGAGTCCGATGGAGGCACGACCTGGTACAAGGTCAAGTGGCCCACGAATGAACCGAACACCGACATCTGGGAGAGTAATCGGGAAGATCGCTACACTGGCTGGATGTTCGGCAAGTACCTCTCCGCGGCAGGACACGACGGTAAGGTTGCCGAATGCGCTGACGTCGCGTAGAAGTCCTCCCCTTCGCCGCCAGGCTGCCCGCTGCGGCGGGGCCCCGAGGCGAGGTGATCGCAAAAGGGACTCCAGGAGCACTATTCCAAGAAGCGGCGGCCGCCGTGCCGACCGCCTCGACGTCGAGTTCACGGACATCGATTCCATCGAGGCGGACTACTGGCACCGACCCGCAGCTGCCCAGGTTGGCAGGCGATGTCACGGGACAGCAGCTCGTCGTAACGGACTTGCTGGTCGGTGAGCGCGGGCAAGGTCCTCACCTCGGCAGCAGTAGATCGGCGGCTATGTCGAGACGGGTGCGGGCGGGGGAGCTCAGCTTTTCCCCGGGGGGCGGGGTGACGAGGACGCGCTCGACGATCCAGTGGCCCGCCCAGGCCAGGACATCGGTGGCATCGACCGCTCGCGCGCCGCGGCGATGTACCGCGTCAGTAGTGACCCGGCCCAGTCGGTGACCGCGGGCAGGACGGCACGGCGATCCGAACCAGGGCCGTTGGCCGCTGCCCAGATCAGGCTTCCGGTCAGCGCGCGGACGTCGAATGGCGGATCCCCCCCCGCCCGCTCAGCTCCACAGTCGACCACCGCGAACGAGCCGGGGCGGTCGGGCTCGACCAGCTCGTTGGCGCCGCTGAGGTTGCCATGCACGAGGGTCCTCGGCGACCAGTGCGACCGTAGAGCCCGCGGCGCGCCATCCACACTCGGTTGGACGGTCCGCAGGAGATCGGCGTGGGACGGTGGGCGGGCCACAAGGGCGCCGGGGCCGATCGATCCGAAGGTGAGGACGGGCGGCCCAGTCGGCTCGTCGGCCCGTGGCAGATGGTCCGACGGGTGGTGCAGGTCGGCCAGGAACCCGGCCAGGGCCGCGGGTTCGGGCAGTGCGGCCACGTCGCCGTCCAGGACGCGGTCCAGCAGGTTGCGATGCCTGGGCAGTCCTTCGACCACGAGGAGGCGCTCGTCGGGCGAGGCGACGACGATCCGTGGGACATGGGGCCGGACGGACGCACCGGCGGAGCCCACCAGGGTCCGGTGGAAACGGATCTCATGATGGAGGCTCATCGGGTCGCCGGAAGCGCCCCAGGGGCGCATCGACCTGCTTGACGAACAGCGGGCCGCGAGCCGGGTCGGCGAGCAGCGTCGCGGTGTGGCGGCCAGTGCGCGACCACAGGATCCGGCCGTCCAGACCGAGGGGCAGGCCGGCCGCGACCAGATCCCGCACGACGACTGGTGCCGCCGACGGGACCCCGGCCGCGGCGCGCTGCTCGATGCGTGTCGTCCTGGCGGTGAACGGTGCGCCGCTGCCCTACTCCGGCAGGACTTCCCCGCCGCGTGACCGCGGCCGTGCTCGCGGGTGTGCTGCTCGGCGGCGGTCCCTCCTCGCCCGGTTCGCCATTCTCGCCCTCGGCCTTCATCTTCACCGTGATCGTCACTGTCACGGTGACCGTCACCGTTGTGCCGGACATCACCCGACCGTCCAGATCCGGCTCGGCACGGTCGATCGCGTCGAGCAGCGATCGCGCGTTACCGACGCTGCGCTCGCCGTCATGAGCCTGGACCCGACCGGGCAGGGACGCAAACGCTGGTCAATGCGCTGGAAAGCCGCCCTCAACGCCTTCGACATCACCTTCGAAGGCCGACTCTCCACCGCCCGCCGCTAAACCAACAACAACACCAGAAACACCGTTCACTGGACAGACCCACGAAGACCGCCGACGACATCCTCGAACGCCTCGCCAGTTATCTGAACAATTCCCGACTCAGAACACTGGCTCCGCGCCGTAGCACGGGGGGCTACGGTGCCCGTATGGATCATCGGAGCGTAGACGGCGGGTCAGGATTGACGTGGATCGGTGTCCACAGCTACGAGGAGCCCAGCTCGGCGGCACCGGGCATGCTGGGGAGCATCTCGTTGACCGCGGCGCGTGGCGTTGAGCCGGAGGAGTTCCTGGTGCGGCTGGGCGCTGACGTGGATCGACTGCGCAGTCGTGATCTGTTCCGGGACCGGCATGACCTGGCTGTACCGGCCGAGATGCTGCCGTGTCTGAGCATGGCGATGTGGGACACGTGTGACGACTGGGTGTATGTGCTGGAGCACGGCTTCGCCGCCACGTGGTTTCTCGGCTACCGCAGGGTGTCTGCGATGGCACCGCTGGTTGGTGAAGAGATCCTGTGCGTGACCCAGCAGCGAGGTGTCGGGCCGTCATGGATCCTCCACGCGCCCGGTGACGGGCAGGTGTGTTCGGCTGAGTGGCGTGCCGATACCGGCCGCGGCTCGGCGCTGGATACTGCGCTTAACGAGGCCGGCGCGGTGTTCCCGTCCGTCTACCGGGGCGCCAGCGAGGAGGAGGCGGAGCGGTATCGAGAAGAGCATTCCCATGACCTGCCCGAGCTGGTCTTCGCCGCCATCGGCAGCTACAGCGGCCTGAGGATCGACCAGGCTGCGGTCACGGCGGGGGAGCTGCCCCTGGCCATTCTTCCGGCCGTGAACGCCTCATGAGCCCCAAGCCCGAGCCCGGCCACGTGCCCGACTGTGAGCCCGTATATGGGCACGGCCACAGGCCCGTACCTGTTCCTGAGCACGAACTCAGCCATAAGCCCGGCCGTGAGCCCGTACGTGAGCCCGACCGCGGGCCCGTAGAGCAGGTCTGAACGCAGAACAGACCCCGGAAACGCGATCTGACGTGGTTCATACGCGAGTCCTTGGGTGAGCCCGAACGTGAGCCGGCCGTGAGCAGGATCGCGAGCCCGCCCGTGGGCCAGATCGTGAGCCAGAACGTGAGCCCGAGCGCTACCGCGGACACCAGGCCTCCCACGAGCCCGAGCGCGAGTCGTCGAGCCAGGGCTCGGCGACCGTTCGTGGTAGCCAGACCCCGCCAGTTCAATCGCGTTGGCTCCACGTTCGACCTGCAACACAAGGCGGTGGCGCTGCCCCCAAACGTGGCCGCGAAGAACCGGCCGAGCTGCAGTGGGAAGTCGGGGAGGGTTGCCATGGAGTAGCCGGCGAGTGTTGTGAGGAGGCCAGCCGCTATCGCATCGAGCGTGCGAGTGCGGGTGCGGCCGGTCACCGGCCGCAGGTTGTACAGGTGGATGTCGGTGTGTGGCCCAGAGCCGGTTTCCAGGCGGCGGGCGATGTGTGCGAGCCAGCGGTGGGTGTCGGCGGGGGAGTAGCTGTGAGTGGGCGGATGCAGGGTGAGGGTGGTGGAGATGAGCCGTTGGAGCGGGTGCTCCTCCAGCGCATGGGCGGTGGTCAGAGTGCGCAGTGGTGCGGGTCGACGGTGCGGTAGACGGTCGCGCACAACGACAGCCGCCAGGGGGTGTCCAGGTGCCGGGCGATGGTGCTGTTCCGGTGTCGCCGCCAGTCGGCCAGCAGCGGGCCCAGGCGGGGTTGCGGGTCTTGCACCGCTGGGTGAGGTAGGCCAAAGCATGACTCTTGGTGACGGGGGCGATGTCGATGTGGGTGAAATCCTCCAGGCGGGCCTGCTGGACAAGGGTGTCGTAGTGCGCGGTGCGACAGACCAGAATCACATCGCCGGCGTGCTTGTCGTGCGCGTAGTGGGCCGCCCGCTCCGCTGCCTTGGTGGGGCCGGGCGGGAGGACCCGGCCCGCGTCCGGCGCCGCGGCATGGTCATCCACGGTGACGTCCGCAGACGGCTTACCCGCCTTTGCGTGGAAGGATCGACACCCATACAACGGTTCGTTGTTTGATTGTGGCTCTGTTGTAGGGTGGGTGCATGTCCGACGACACTGAGGGCCAGGCCCGCCGGCGCCTGGCGGAACTCGGCCGCAACCCCGGGGCCCCGGACACTCCCGCCCAGCGGCTGGTGGAGGATGCGGCGTTGGTGGGCGGGATGCTGGCTGCGGCCGAAGCCCGCCAGGGCCCCGCGGGTGATGAGGACGAGGCGGCGGTGGCGGCCGCGCTGGCGTTGCTGGCGGCGCTGCGGCTGTCGTTGGACCGGCTGGAGGCCGGGGTGGTGCAGCAGGCGCGGCGGTTGAAGCTGGATTGGCGGCAGATCGCCGCGTATCAGGGCATGAACTCCTCCCAGGCGGCGTCCCAGCGCTATGCGCGGCTGGTGACCCGGCTGGAGGAGATCCGTCAGGGCGTGCGGTAAGAGGGGGAGGGGCGCGATGACTCAGGAGCCGTTCGAGTTCGACGCCGCGGTCGATTCCCTGCTGGCCGCGGTCGACGGCGGCCGGCTGCTGCCCCCGCCGGCGGAGCGGGTGCGGCTGCGGGAGGCGGCGGGTCTGAGTCCTGCCGCCGTCGCCCAGGCGTTGAAGACGCGGGCGGTGAGCGTGCTGGCGTGGGAGGAGGGCCGCAGTGAACCGACCGGGGGGCGGCTGGTGGCCTACCGCCGTCTGCTGGAGGGCCTCGCCGGCCGCTACCCCGCCCCGCCCGCCAAGGCGCCCGCCGCCCAGGTGCCCGCCGCCCAGGCGACCCAGGCGACCCGGGCGCCGGTGCAGGCGCCCGTAGCACCACCCACTGCTCACGCGGGCGCACCGCGCCGGCCTTTTGCCCGCCCGGCGCGGGTGCGGGGTGCGGCCGCCGGCAACGCTGTGGCGTCGTCCGGTGCTGATCCGCGGTTCGTGAACGGCCCGCTCGTCGTGCTGGACGGTGACGGGAGCGCCTACGGCGTCGACGGGATCGTCCTGGACTGCCCTGCCGCCACCATCCCCGAGCTGGTGGAGTGGGCGCTGGGCGAGGCCGCACTGGGCGCGCCGCGGTTGATCCGCCACGGCTTCGACGCCGACCCGCTGGTCGTACTCACGGCCGCGGCCGCCCTACGGCTCGGGCTGCCGGAGCGCCTTCAGGGCCACGAACAGCGCCGGAACCTGCGCCTGGAGCCGAACCACCCCGTGGTCCGCGAGATCATCGCCGCGAAATGGCAACTCACCCGGCGCGGGTTCGGCCCGTGGGCGCGTATCTACCGGCCCGCGGCCCCCGGGCAGCGCCAGTGCGTGCAGCTGGCGATCCTCGGCTGGGATGCACTGGATGAGCGGCACTGGCCAGGCGTCGCGGACATGGACCCGCCGCAGATCGCCCGGGTCCTCGGGGTGTACGCGGCGCGGGTGCTCACCCCGCGCGGCTCCACGGCGGTGAGCGGGCTGGAGCTGATGACGGCGTTGCGCCCGCCGACCAAGGCGGTGCAGGACAAGGCGACCGGCCGGTGGTCCAGCGCACCCAACCCCGGCTCCCTCGCAGAAGCGGTCGACCCCGCGCCGCCGGAGGCCACCCCCGAACACCCCCTCGCCCAGGGCTGGGAGGGCGGTTTCCTTGATGAGGAGGTCTACCAGTGGGTCCGCGACGTCGACTCACTGACCATCGAGGAGCGGCTGCTGCCGTACGCGGTCGGCCTGGACCTGAACACCGCGTTCCTCGCCTCCTCCGCCCGTCTCACCGTCGGTCTGTCCGCCCCCGTGCACGTGGTGCGTCCGACTTTCGATTCGAAGACGCCCGGCTCCTGGTACGCGGACCTCTCGCGCATCGAGGCCGATCCGCGTCTGCCCTCGCCGTTCACCCCGACCGGTGCCCGCCCCGAGGGCCCGGCCTGGTATGCCACGCACACGGTGGCCTACGCCCAGGAACTCGGCTACGCCGTCACGCCGATGGAGGCGTTCCTGCGCTACGAGACCGGCGCCTATCTGGATCCGTGGCATGAGCGGCTGCGTGCCGCGTACGTCGACACCCTCGCCGACCTCGGCGTCACCGCCGACCTGTCCGCCGCCGACTTCCTCGCCGCGATGGAGCGCCACAAGGACGTCGACCCGGGCCTGGCCGCGGTCCTCGCGGCGATCAAGGGCACGGTCAAGGGCGGTATCGGCAAGCTCCGCGAACGCCCCCAGGGCGCCGGCTACCGGGGCGGCGAGCCGTGGCCGGCCCTGGCCCGCCCGACCTGGCGTCCGGACATCCGCGCCGCGGTCATCTCCAAGACGCGGGTCAACATGCACCGCAAACTCGCCAAGATGGTCGAGCTGACGGGGCTGTACCCGCTGGCCGTGCTGTCCGACTGCGTGGTCTACCCCAGCCCCGGCGAAAGCCCCCTGTCGTTCCTGCCCTACGACCCCTCGGGCAAGCCCGTCCTCGGCGGCTTCCGCCTCGGACCCACGCCGGGCCTGGCCAAACTGGAGGGCGTCCAGGACCTCGCCTGGGCGATCGACCTGATGGCCCAGAAGGTGAACCCCGCCCGGCACATCAAGGGCGGCGACGCCGCCCTCGAGGAAGGCGAGTAAGTGGCCCACACCACCCGCCGACCCGCCCCCGAGGCGAAGGCAGAGCACGAACCGGCGCTTGATCGCCTGGAGGCCCGCCGGGACGCCCTGCAGGTGCCGTTGCGTACCCGCCGCACGTCGCGGCACCGGCCGCAGGGGTGGGTCGACCTGCCCGAGACCCGCGGGAACGGGCACCGCCCGGCCGGTCCCGACGGCCACGACCCCGCCCCGGGGGTGAGCTGACATGGCGCGCCGTATCCGCCCGGCCACCGAGGACGCCGACGACGCGCTGATCGGCGAGGCGATCGAGCGCACCGGCCAGGGCGGCTTCACCCGCGAGCCGCCCAAGACGCTCCTGGGCCGCATCAACTTCCTTGTGCGCACGCTGAAGTCGACGAAGGCGGTGGCCGCCGCGATCGGGGTGAGTCAGCGCTCGGTGGAGCGCTACCGCACCGGGGAGCGCAAGCACCCGCCGCAGGCGATCACGGACCGCATCGACGCCGCGGTCCGCGAGCGCTGGCAGCCCGGCGTACGGGCGCGCCGGCAAAAACGCGCCGCGACGACCGGCGGGATCACCGTGGAGACCCGCGCGAGGTTCGGCTACAGCGCACCGATCGGCACCACCGACGACGGCCGCGTCCGGCGCCTGACCGTGCACCTGCCCCCGGACTACGCCCGCCGCCTGTTCGACGCCCAGGCCGGCCGCTCCGGCGAGGCCCCGAACGAGGTGCTCGCGCAGGGCCTGCAGGAGCACTACTTCAAGGACGGCGGCCGGCGCGCCGACCGCCTCGAAGTCGAGTTCACGGATATCGACTACATCGAGGTGGAGTACGACTAGCGCCCAGCAGCCTCGTACGGCCTGATCCGGCCTCGCCGAGGACATCGACGGCGGCCGCGGCGCGTCGGATCGGGGTGGACCGTGCGCGGCGGCGGCGGGCTGGTCTTCGCCGTCGGCGGTCTGCTGAATCTCAGAACCTGACAACGAGATGCCGATGCGGGCCTGGACGCATCACGCAGGCAGCGGCACACCGCCCGGTCCTGCTCAGGGGCGGTAGTAGTAGCCGTAGTCGAGGATGTTGCCGTATGCGTCGGTCAGGTTGATGCGGACATGGTCGGCTCCGCCGGGGACGTCCGCGTCGAGGGTGAGGGTCTGGATGGTGTACTCCTCGTTGCAGTGGGTGCTGGAGCTTCGCTCGTCCAGTGGGGTGGTGCCTGCCCAGGCGATCCCGTACACCCGCCGGCATCCGTCGGCGGTCAGCCCTCCGCTGACGGTGACCGACCGGTTGTACCAGGTGATGTGGCCGAAGTATTCGGAGTTGTCGTAGTAGACGCCGAACAGGGTCGTGGGATAGGCGGTCGTGGTGGCCGTGGCGGCGGGCGCTCCTGCGAGAACCGGCACCGCTACCGCCACGACTGCGGCCACGAACGCGCTGGCTTTCCTCATCGGATGTCTCCCCGGGTTGGTTGAGTCCGCGGGCGTCGTCCCGGCGTTCGGGACCCGGCGGACTGCGGTAGGTCGTCGATGCGGATCCACCCTGGCAGGGGGCCGGGTCGGGGCCCAACGATTCCATCCCGGTGGAATCGTGACCGAGAGCATTCGCGGGGGGTGGTACACCCCGCTCCGTTCCACTGTCTCGGGCACGGCACTTCTGATCCTTTCGGGGGCTGCGCGGCGCCGCGGTGGCTGGGTGCCGGTCGTCGCGGGCGGGAAGGGTACGGGGCGGGTGGTCGGGAGCGCGGGGCGAGGCCACCGCGGGGATGAGGGCGTCCCGCCCGGTGCGGCTGCTGGAGCTGCAGGCGGCCGGGGCATCGACGGCGGCGCATGTGCGTGCGGGCGCCCAGGCCGCCGGGGCGAACGTACATACGGTGTGGCGCCGGCTTCAAGGCGGCTCGTACGCAGGGCCGTCGGGCGGCGACAGCCGAGGCAGGCACCGGGGGCGAGGGGCGGCGCGGGATGCGTGGGGGCCGAGGCGTGCCGGCGGGGCGCAGGGGCCTATCTTCTGAGGCATGGACCACCAGGGAGAATTTCGCCGGGCAGCCCTCGAGCTGGGCATTGCGGACGACGAGATCAGCCGTTTCAACGGGCACCTTCGTCTGTCGATCGGACTGTCCGCGGGCGGCGGCGGTCGTGTGGTCGGGCAGCTCGGCGGGCTGCCCCGGCTTCCGGTGGGCATGACGTGGCCGTCCGCCGGGGACATTCCGCTGCCGCTGCTCCTGTGCGTCGACTGCGGGGCGCTGCCGCGAATCGACGGCTTCGACCTGCCGGGGGACGGGACGCTGCTGTTCTTCGTGGACCAGGAGAGGGACCACGCGGACAGCTCCGGGAGGTACGCCCGCGTCGTGTACGTACCCGAAGGCACCGACACCGCAGTCGCCGAAGCCCCCGGCTCCGAGGTTGTGCGCGAACCCGTCGACATCGGCGCCGAACTCGCAGCCGAACTGCCCCTGTGGCTCCAGGAACGCGACGAGGACGAGGACTGGCACGAGTTCTGGGAAGACCTCGAGTGGGACGACATGTCGCCCTTCCAGCAGCAGCTGCTCCGGTACATGGAGCACGACCTGCCGCACCTGGACGAACTGCGGGCGCTGGCCCACGACCTCTGGCCGTCCGGCGGCGCCATCGTCATCGGCGGGTACGCGGACGACGAGGTGATCGGCCACATCGCGGAGCAGACCCTCGCGGGACGCGAGAAGGCGGGCGAGATCCCGGCCATCCCGACGGCCAGGTGGCCCTCCCGCCTGGAGGAGGAAAGGCACCGGCTGACGAGCGAATGGATCGCGCTCGCCCGGGAAGCCCGGACCTACGAGGAGTACCGCACCAGTTTTGTGATCCGCCACGACGACCTGGCCGCCGCACGGGTGGACAAGGCGCTGTCCGTAACCGGTTTCGAGGCCCCGTGAACCGGATCCGCTGACCCTCGTTGATCCCGAGAACGGCGTCGGGGCCAGGACCGGTCCCGCACAACGGTCCAGGCCCCGGCCAACCCCGCGCTGCCCCGGTCGCTCGGCCCAAGCAAGCCCGAGCCGAGCGAGCTGCTGCAACTGGACGGAGGTGAGCTTGTCCCGTCGGCTCTTGCAGTTCATGGTCCACACACCGAGCTTCACTGCGTGCTGCTGGTCGTCGATCACCACGGTTTCGACGTGGGTCCGGGACACGGTCACGGAGCCGGCCCGAGCCTTGTACCGGGTGAGCGCGGTCAGGCCCCGCTCGAAGGCCGCGAAGCCGCTTTGGACGGCTTCGCGGGCGCAGCCTGCGGTGGTAGCGGCGTGGTGCCGAGCTGTTCCAGGCGCTCGCGCTGTCTGTCGGCCACGCCCTGCCAGGCCGCGTGTTGGCGTTGCCGGCCAGCCACCGTCCAGTGTCCAAGGCGCGGACGGTGACGCCGGGCAGGAGCTCGCGCCCGGATGGCCCCGTCCTCCACCAGGCGGCGTACTGCGGCGTAGTGACGCTGCCAGTCCGCCGGCCACCCCGGATTCCAGTCCGGGTCGACCTGGCGCAGCCTGTCTCCCACTCGGGGTGTCGCCTGAACGCGCCGGGGCGGCGCAATTCGACAGCCACTGCACCTGGAGTTGGCCTCCCTCCTACTGCCCGCAGGGCACGAGTGCATTCCCCTGTGGCGGGATCTGGTGGAGTCCTCGTGCGGGGCTCCTGGGATGTCAGTGGCGGCTGTTAGCTTCCCGGTGCGGCGTCGGAGGTGGGATCTCCGGGTGTGATTGCCGGGTGTCGGCCTCGTGGCGCTGCGGCGATGGGAGCTCGGTCCAGCAGCGGAACACCCCCTTTTCAGGAGGAGCTTGATGAGACGCATGTCGCTCTACCGGATCGTCCGGACGGCCGCTGTCACAGCGGCCACGGCGCGATGACCATGGCACTCGCAGTGGTGCCCATGTCAGGCACGGCGCAGGCCCACCCCGCAGTGTCGGGCACGCTGAGCTTCAGCGGCGAGCCGGGGGAGTTCGTATCGGGCGGCCAGACGCACCAGTACACCGCAGACACGGCCGAGTTCTTCGACGTTCAGGGGTCCATCGACGAGAGCGGATTGTTTGCGTCTGTGCGGCCTGGCGACGGCAAGCTCTGGTCTTTGCAGCTAGAGGCACCGGATGGCGAGCCGCTGGTCTCCGGAGCTACCTACACCGGGGCGTCGCGGTGGCCCTATGCGCAGCCCGAGGACCCGGAGCTGGCGTTCGGCGAGCGCGACCGATGGTGTGACACCGGAACGGGTTCCTTCACGATCTCCCACATCTCGTTCGGCCCCCTACGGCTACATCCGCGAACTCGACGCCACCTTCGAGCAGTACTGCAACGGCTCCACGCTGCCGCTTCGCGGTGAGATCCACGCCCGTACTGCCGAGCCGCCGGTCGTGCTCGCCCTCGAGCTCACCACGAACGCCACTGCCCCGGTGGACCATCACAGCGGCGTGGTCACCGTGGGCGGCACTATCACCTGCACCAAGGCTGCGTCGGTGACCGTGCGGGGCCATGTGATCCAGTACCAGAAGCACGCGGAGACCGGCGGGACGTACACCACGTCCGTCGCCTGCACACCGGGCGCTCCAGTGGCCTGGTCCGCCCAGGTGGAAAGCGGTGAACCCGGCATCCCGTTCGAGCCCGGCGCCGCCACGCTCCGCAGTCGGGCCACGGCGACGGACCTGGACTATCCCGCCACTGCCGACACCGGCCAGCAGAACACCGAGATCACACTGATCAAGTCCTGACCCAAGACTGGGCCCGGCCTTGCGCAGGCCGGGCCCACACCCGCATGACGCGCACGGAGAACACTCGCCGACTGCACCAGCTCCAGACAAGCCCGAGGTCGGCGAGTTGCTGCAGCTGTACGGCCGTGAGCTTGGCGCGGCGGGTCTTGGTGCTGGACAGGAAGACGCCCAGCTTCACCTGAGGGTTTTCAGCGTTGCCTCTCCAGGGTGAGGATGGCGGCCGTGATCGAGCTGAGGCGTGTGGGGCTGCACCTGGCTCGTCGGAAGATTCGCCAGGACTTCAGGCGGGCGACTCCACGTTCGACGGGTGCGCGGGCGGCGGACAGGGCTCGGTTGATGGTCTCCTCGGTGGGCGTGAGCTCGCCGTTCGGCGCACGGCGTTTGGCGGTGGTGACCCAGCTGCCGGCGCCGATGCAGGCCATGTCGGCCAGGAGCGGGACGCCCTGGCGCTCGCAGATTCGGATGATCTTGTGGGTGCGGGCGGCCGTCAGGTCGTGGGTGCGACCGGGCAGGGCGGGCGAGAGCCACAGGATCCGGCCTGTCGGGTCCGTGACGACCTGCACGTTCACCCCGTGCCGGCGATGCTTCGACGAGTAGTCCACCTGCCCGTCGCCGACCCGGTCGCACTCGGCGAGGGTGCCGTCCACCAGGGCGAAGTCCGGGTCCGTCTCGCGCAGGACCCTCAGCAGACCCGGCGCCTTGTCCGCCAGATGCGCCACCACGGTGCCCACGTAGGCGTGTGCGGTGCCGACGGACACCTCAAGCGCGGCGAGGGCCTCAGGCTCCGCACGACGTGTACTCCACAGCCGATCGACCGCGCTCTGCAGAACAAAGTGGTAGTCCCTGGCCGAGCCCGGAAGCTCCAGCGCCTCCCAGACACGGGCGATCAGCTCAGCGCCGCGCGCGTCGAAGGGCACGTGCCGGCTGGCCGGTGTCGCAGACGTACTCCCCTCGGCGGTCGGCCACATTGGCGAGCCATACGACTCGTCCGGACGAATTCCTGCGCCCGGCAGCGTCTCCCGCATGACATCCGGGCTCCCGGCAAAAGCAAGGCCAGGGATAGCCGCCATGCGCTCAAACCACGCCCCCACGTCCCCCCTTCACGCAAAGAGGCTTCACCCTCACCTACAGCGAAGTCGCCCCACCCGCCTCCTGCGGTGCTTCATTGTCGCAGCCACACACTCTCTGCACCCCGAAAGCGGATATGTACCCCGTTCTCCATCACCCGCCCCAGCGGGCTGCTGCCAGCCAAAGAACGGGAACCAGACGCCCTTGCCGCCCACCCGACCTCGTGCCCTGGGTCGGGAATTCCGCTTCATATGCCTCTCGGCCAGCTGCACCAGGGACGGTGCAGGCCCTGGACGGTTTCGGGTCAACCCGATTTTCCAGGTGGTCTGAGCAGGGACGAACGACGTATCTGCGTTTCACGACGGTGAACACGTCAGTCTGAACGGGCGCCGATCAAGCTGGCCTTGAGAGCGTCGGCGAGGGAACCTTGAGGCATCGACGGCGGGATACGCCTCGTGCCAACCCCTTCCCGAATCACCCGGGTTGGGTGCCTCACCCCTACCTTCCTGGAGCTGTTCATGTCCGCCCTCCCCCTGCCCACCGACAGCCCCGAACCGCCGGCGTTCTGCGCCAGCCACCTCCCTGCCCGCACCCAGCCGAGTCGGCTGGGATCCCCGAGGCCGTGATCATCGTCGTGGTCGTCCTGGCATCGGCCGGACTGGCCGCCGGAAACAGGCCCGTCCCGGCCGCGCTGGTCGTGGTGGCCGCCGCAGTGGCCGACCTGATCACCGGCCGCCGCTCCAGCGACGTTGCCAAGCCCTCCCGCCGCCGCAGCCGGTGACGATGGGCCGCCCCACCAAACCTCTCGCCGCCGGCATCAGCCCCAGGCTGCGGGCCCTGGCCGCTTACCTGCGCCTGCTCAAGGACGAGACCCGTACCACCTACGCCACATTGTCCGAGCGCACCGGCCCACCGAACGCGCCCGGGTATCGCGGAGCCTCCACCCTCAGCCAGGTCGCCCGCGGCACCGACTTGCCCCCGCTCGAGACCGTCCTCGCTTACGCCCGCCCTGCCGGACATCGCTGCTGTCGCCGCTCGCCTCCGACTTCGCGCCTCGCGCCGGAGATCACCACCTGCCAGGCGGTCCGTGCGGTGAACGGGGACGCAGGTGTCAGCCTTCGCTGGCGTAGCTCTCGAACCAGTGGGTGTCGAAGTAGCGGGCGGTGGAGAACGGGTGCTGGGGGTTGGTGAGCAGGTGGTAGACGAACTCGGCGGTGCTCCCGTGGAACCGCTGCCAGGAGTCGGGGACGTCTTCTTTCGCGAGGATGGGCCACTGGTCGGGGTCCGGGTCTTGGGTGAGCCAGTAGAACTGGTCGGCTTGCTCGGAGCCCGCCCACTCCAGCAGCCCTCCCGGAGCCGGGTACACCACGTACGGCTCCCACAGCCTGTTGCCGTGCGTCCGGGCGAACGCGCCCAGCCACTCGGTGTGCCGGACGATGTCATCGCTTTCGGAGCCGGTGTCGGGCAGGAGGAGCTGGAGGTAGCCGTCGAATGCGCCGTGCCCGAACAACTCGGCAAGCCGCTTGTAGTCCCTGGGCAGCACGGTGCCGATCCGTGCCTCCACCGCCGCCCAGTCGACCGTACGGACACGCGTCGTGTCCCACCCGGTGACGGCGACGACACGGTCCACCCAGGACGCCGGCTCCGTCAGGCCTGCCGTCGGGTCCTCCCGCTGCGCGACCAGCACCACCGTCCGTTCGCCGTGGTCGGTGCGGGTGATGCCGCAGCCGATCCACCGGCCCCCGTACGCCCAGGCGCGCATCTCCACGATCCGCTCGCCGAACGGGGCCAGGAGCGCAAGCCCGGTCCGGCCGGTGACGCTCGGATCGGTGTACCCGTCCATGGCGAGGTTGCGGGCCTGCCCGTATCGTCCGCTCAGCGACTCCCGGAGCGTGGGGAAATTGACTTCATCCGAAGGCGCCAGGCACGTATGCCCTACAGAGTGTCCTGCTTCGCCGCACGCCAGATCGCCGGTGTCCGGACACACTAGGCGGTGGACGGCCGTGAGGAGTTCTCCCTGTTCGTCCATGGCAGGTATTGAAGCGGATCCGACCGACAGCGATGCCGGATCTGAGGGTCTGCCCACGTAGCCTGCTTGCCACGAGACCAGTGCCGACCCCCCTCTCAGCACAGACCACCCGCCGCGGCCTCAACTCAGACAGCGGCCCACTGCAGTCCGAGGTTGGCGAGTTGCTGCAGCTGTACGGCCGTGAGTTTGGCGCGGCGGGTCTTGGTGTTGGACAGGAAGACGCCCAACTTGACCTGATGTTCCTGGCCGTCAGCCGTGACGGGCTCTACGTGGGCCCTGGGGACGGTTACGGAGCCGGTGCGTGCCTTGTACTGCGTCAGTGCCGTCAGGCCCCGTTCGAAGGCGGCTGTGCCGCCTCTGGCGGGCTTCGCGGGTGCCGGGGGCGCCTCGGACAGCGGCTCGATGCCGAGCCGGCCGAGGCGTTCGCGTTGTCCGTCGACCAGCTGCTGCCACACGGCCGGCTGGCGCTGTTTGGCCAGCCACTTCCCGACGTCCATCCCGTGGACCGTCACTCCGGGCAGGACCTGCTCCCAGCCGTCGGCGCCGTGTTCGTCGCGCAGGAGTTCGCGTACCGCGGCGTAGTGGCGCTGCCAGTCGGGAGGCCACGCCGGGTTCCAGTCCTCGTCGACCTCGCGCAGCGCTTCTTCCCATTCGGGATGCCCCTCCAGCGCTCCGGGCCTGCGCAGGTTCGACAGCCACTGGCCCACCTGCCGGTCCAACACCGTGGCGGTGCGCGGTGCGCACAGGGTCCAGTGCTCCGCGTAGTAGGCGCGGGCGGCTTCGAGGTTCTCCTGGAATCGTGCATCCGTCTCGGACCAGACCATGCCGAGCTGCTCGAGCCGACGGGCGCGGACGCTGCTCATCTCCCCGGCCCCGAAGGCGCGCCGCTGTTCCGCCACCCACTGCCCTAGGGGGGTTGCGCCTTCCTTGTGTCCGTAGGGCACCCTCGCGCTCCCGACCCGCTCGACGTAGCGCTTCAGCGCGGCCCAGCCGCGGGCCCAGTCCTGCCGTTCGGTGTCGATGACGTTGAAGGAGATCCAGTCGGCGATCATGACGGGGTCGCGGCGGGCGGCGAACCGCAGCAGCAGCCGGCCCTCCTCCTCACCTTCCTCCGGCGGGGTCCCGATCCACTGCGACGGCTCGACGACTGCCTTCTGCGGCTCCTGCGGGATCGCCAGCAGCTCCACCGCCTCCTCATCGTGCGCCCTCAACCCCTGCAGGACTTTGACCAGGGGCTTGTAGGAGGCGGAGGTGAACATGTCCTCCGGCTTCTCATCCCGCCCGAGGAAGATCGGCACAATCAAACTCGCGAGCTTGCCCTGCCCGGGCTGTTGCCGCAGCGCCCGGCCGATGGCCTGGACGATGTCGTGCGGCGCCCCCTTCGGGTCGAACAGAGCCACACTGTCCACCGCCCGAATATCAACCCCTTCGCCCAAAATGCGGCAATTCGACAGCACTGCCAGCCGCGCCGTCGCCCCGAACCCACCCAACACCCGCTGCCGGCGCTCCGCCTCGTGCTCCCCGCACAGCCAGTCCGCCCAGATCCGAGCCGGATACACGTCCGGCTGATCGGCGTGCAGCTTCGCCGCGACCCCCTCAAGCCCCTCAGCGTGCGCCTGGGCCTCCATGGTCCGGTGGTGGAAGGTGATGCACGTCTTCAGCCCGTGCTCGACCATCGTCCGCAGCAACGCCGCCTGCAACGCGGCAAGCCGCTCCCCGCGGACCTCCTCACCCCGACGCCCCTCACCCATCAGCCGCTCGGGGGTGACGCGGTCGTCGCGGAGCTCTACCACGACGATCTGGTACCGCGCCAAGAGCCCCCGCGAGATCGCCGACGCCAACGACAGCTTGTACAGCACCGGCCCGAAGATCGTCTCGTCATCCATCGACGCGGCCAATTCCCCCGGCAACGGATCCCGCGACCCCTTCCGCACCTCCCACGAGGCCGGCCGCTCCTGCCAGATCCGCGGCGTCGCCGTCAGGTACAACCGCCGCACGGCCGGGATGATCGCCTGATTGTGGATGTCCGCCCACGCCTTGCCGAGCGAACCGGACGTCCGGTGCGCCTCATCCACGACCGCGAGGTCGACGGGCGCCAGCTGCTGCCCGTAGGCACCCTCGAAGGCCTCTGCGAGGACCGGCAGCGACGCGTAGGTGGCGTAGATGGTCACCGGCCCCTGGCCGTGCCACAGCGCCAGATGGACCGGGTTCGTGGTGACCCGCACCCGCAGGTTCCACAGATCCGGATCATCGGTGAGGGAGCACACCGCCACCGCTGGCCCCCGATGCCCGAACTCCGCCCACGCCTTCACCGTCTGGGCCAGCAGGTCCAGCGTCGGTACCACCACCAGCACCCTGCCGTGCGGCACCAGCCGCTTCGCGGCCGCCGCGGCGATGATGGTTTTCCCCGTGCCACACGCGGCGTGCACCTGCCCCCGCAGGCCACCCCCAGGCACGCCATCCGGCGGGACGTCAAAACCCCGCACGATGCCAGCTACAGCCTCAACCTGGTGATCACGCAGCCGGATCGCCATCAGCGCCCACCCTCTCCCAACTCGTGCTCCCACCAGCCGAACGAGTTAGCCTCCTGCTCCGCCCGCTCGTATGCAGCGTCGTACTTGTCATCGCCGTACGGCGAGGACACCAGGTCCCGCACCACGGCGGCGTACTTCCACACAACCTCGGAGCCGGGAAGCTGGGAGACCCGGCCGTCCAGCAGCACAGCACTCACCGCGTGCGGGCACGCCAGCTGCAGCACCGGAAGCTCGATGAACGTAGGGGCATCCCCCGTCGGCTGGTCCTCGAGGACCTCGCACCGCCATCCGCTCTGAGGATCCCATTCCAGGGTTAACCCGAGCGGCCACTCGGCAGCGTTCACGTTCGGGGAGCTGGCGTACCAATTCCATCTGGCCCGGCACAGACCGCTGTGTAGAGCCACCCGCTCAACCGAGAACGATGCAGCGTCATAGAAACCAGAGCGAGAGATTTCGGCATCGACCGCCAACACATATTTCCTGCATAACCGAAGAAGACGGAGCACGATTTTCCCTCCAAGGTCACTTCGGCGGAGACGCCAACTCCAAGTAGCAGGATGAGGGGGCGTCTATTAACTACAAACTCTACACATAATGAACTGTTGATGCATCACTCCGGCGGTGGCTTCACGCGAGCGAGTGCAAGTTTGACCGGATCCACTCGTTATGCCGACTTGACGGTGTAAGATGACGTGACGTCACCAAGCTTTGCGGGGACGAGAGACGTCCGAAGACGACGCGACAAGCTCCACCGGGGTACGCGGCCGGCACCCCGTCCCACCGAGCGTCATCGTGTCCTTCGGTACAGGGGTGGTGGCTATCAACTCCAGTGCCTACACTTGCCACAGCGTGATGCACCCACCCCTAGCCCGCCCCAGATTCCCCGCTTGCGGGGAATCCCTCAATTCGCGCTTGCGCGAATTGACGTCTTGTCAGATTCCGCTTGCGGAATCTGAATGCCCCGCTTGCGGGGCATCGCGGCGGCGACCTTGTCGGCCCGGCGGACACCGCGTTCGCGCAGATACGACCCC
>NZ_JBFAXR010000113.1:0-28377 GCF_040680895.1 Streptomyces sp. NPDC051940
GCTTTCGAGGGCTTCGCCCCTCCCGGGCCCCGGGTGGTGCGGTTGGGGACTCGGGGGGCTTCGCCCCTGGTCCCCTGGTGGGGTTGCTGGGTTGGTGCGGTGGGCTTTCGAGGGCTTCGCCCCTCCCGGGCCCCGGGTGGTGCGGTTGGGGACTCGGGGGGCTTCGCCCCCTGGACCCTTGGTGGGGTTGCTGGGTTGCTGAGTTGCTGGGTTGGTGCGGTGGGCTTTGGGGGGCTTCGCCCCCGGGGCCCCCGGGTGGTGTGGTTGGGGACTCGCCCCCGGGTCCTTGGTGGGGGTTGCTGGGTTGGCGCGGTGGGCTTTCGGGGGCTTCGCCCCCGGGCCCCCGTGTGGTGCGGTTGGGGCTTGTCGGGGCTGGCCCCCGGCCTCCTGGTGGGGGTGGCTGGGTCGTGTGGTTGGGGGGTTGTGGGCGTTGCTCCCGGCCACTCGGGAGAGGGGCCGTGGTGCGGTTCGTGCGGATCCGTGTCGGCCTGGATGCCCGGGGAGTCCGGGGGCTTCGCCCTGGGTTCCCTTGAGGTTCGGGGCTTCGCCCCGCGCCCCTGGTGGGGATCCGTGTGGGTCCTGGTGCCCAGGGAGTCCGGGGGCTTGGCCCCGGATTTCCGTGGGCGGGGTTGACGGGTTGGTGCGGTTCGGGGCGGTCGGGGGCTGCGCCCCCGGGCCCTCGTTGGCGGCTGGGTTGGTGGGGTTGGGGGGTGGTGTGGCTTTGCCCCCCGGGGCCTCGGGAGAGGCTTTGGGCGGTGCGGGTCGTGCGGAGCCGTGCCGGTCCGGGGTCCCGGAGGGGCGGAGCGGCACGGTCCGTGCGGGCGTGGGGTCCAGGTCGGGTGGGCGCGGTTCTTGTGGATGCGTGCCGGCCCGGGCCCCCTCCGGGCGGGTCCCTGGATCGGCCGGGTCCCGCCCGAGGTGCCCCGCCATGAAACGGCGCTGGCCCGCCCGGGGATAACCCGGTCACCCCCCTGAACCTCCCGGGCCGCCGCGGCGTACCCGGCGCACGCTGGGAATCCGCAGGTGCCCGGGCCGGCCGGGCCCCGCCCGGGGGTGCGCCGCGTGCGCGCCCCGGGGGCGCAACACCCGGGTGGATAGGGGTGCCGATCAGCGATCCGGCGGTTCTAGCGTGCGATCACCTCGTGCCCGAGCGTGGGCGGCAGGCCGTCCGCCCGCCCCGCGCGCAGCGATCACCGAGCTTGGAGTGTGCAGATGTCCGCGGGCTTCGTTCCTGACAGCGACCACCAGCCCGGTACGCAGGACCGGCCCGGGGAGCCGATCGTCACCCGGCTGGCCGGTCTGCCGGGCGCGGAGCAGCAACGCCTGCTGCTCGACCTGGTGTGCGGCGAGACCCTCGCCGTACTGCGCGCCACGACCCGGCCCGAGGCCGAGACGCTGACGGAGACGACGCGCCCGTTCAAGGAGCTCGGGCTGGACTCCGTCGGACTGGTGGAGCTGCACACCCGGATCAACGCCGCCGGCGGGCTGCGGCTGCCGGTGACGGCCGCGTTCGACCACCCCACCCCCGAGCTGCTCGCCGCGCACATCCGCGCCGAGCTGGCGGGCGACGACCCGGCGGCCGAGACGCCGCTCCTCGCCCGTAACACCGACGACGACGAGCCGATCGCCGTCGTGGCCGTCGGCGGGCGCTTCCCCGGCGGGCTGCACGGGCCGGAGGAGCTGTGGGACCTGGTCGCCGAGGGGCGTACCGCCGTCGGGCCGTTCCCCGAGGAGCGCGGCTGGGACCTGGACACCCTCTTCGCCGACGATCCGGACACCCCGGGTACGACGTACGCCCGGCTCGGCGGATTCCTGCGGGAGGCCGCCGAGTTCGACGCCGAGTTCTTCGGCATCGGCCCGCGCGAGGCCCTCGCCATGGAGCCCCAGCAGCGGCTGCTGCTGCTCACCGCGTGGGAGGTGCTGGAGCGCGCCGGGATCGACCCGCTGTCGCTGCGCGGCAGCCGCACCGGCGTGTTCGTCGGCGCCGGGCCCACCGAGTACGGGCCGCGGGTGCAGGACGCGCCCGAGCAGCTCACCGGCTATCTCGTCACCGGCGGCGCGCTGAGCGTGGCCTCGGGGCGCGTCGCCTACACGCTGGGCCTGGAGGGCCCGGCCCTCACCGTCGACACCGCGTGCTCCTCCTCCCTCGTGGCACTGCACCTGGCCGTACAGGCGCTGCGTCGCGGCGAGTGCACCCTGGCGCTGGCCGGCGGGGTCACCGTGCTGTCCACGCCGGGGCTGTTCACGGAGTTCAGCCGGCAGCGCGGGCTGGCGCCCGACGGGCAGATCAAGGCGTTCGCCGCCGCCGCGGACGGCACCGCCTTCGGCGAGGGCGCCGGACTGGTGCTGGTGGAGCGGCTGTCGGACGCGCGCGCCAACGGGCACCCGGTGCTCGCCGTGGTGCGCGGCTCGGCCATCAACCAGGACGGCGCGTCCAACGGCCTGACCGCGCCGAGCGGCACCGCCCAGCAGCGGGTCATCCGGGCGGCGCTCGCGGACGCGGGCCTGGCGCCCGAGGACGTCGACGCGGTGGAGGCCCACGGCACCGGCACCACGCTGGGCGACCCGATCGAGGCGCACGCGCTCATCGCCACGTACGGGCGGAGCCGGTCCGAGGACCGGCCGCTGTGGCTGGGCTCGGTGAAGTCCAACCTGGGGCACACCCAGGCCGCCGCGGGCGTGGCCGGGCTGATGAAGCTCGTGATGGCGCTGCGGCACGGCGAACTGCCGCGCACGCTGCACGTGGACGAGCCGACGCCGAACGTCGACTGGTCGGCGGGCACCGTACGGCTGCTCACCGAGCCGGTGCCGTGGCCGGCGGAGGAGGGCAGGCCGCGGCGCGCGGGGCTGTCCGGCTTCGGGATCAGCGGCACCAACGCGCACGTGATCATCGAGGAGCCGCCGGCGGCCGAGGCGGTCCCGGACTCCGCCGACACGGCGATTCCCCAGGACGACCGGAGCCCCCTCCTCATCCCCGTCTCCGGCCGCTCCCCGGCCGGTCTGAAGGCGCAGGCCGCCCGCCTCGCCGACTTCACCGACGCCGCGCACGCCACCCCGCTGTCCGACCTCGGCCACTCCCTGGGCACCACGCGTGCCGCCCTGGAGCACCGCGCCGTCCTCCTCGCCCGCGACCACGACGAGCTGCGCACCGCCCTGCTCACCGTGGCCCAGGGAGCCGAGTCGCCGCTGGTACGCACCGGCGTCACCCCCGCCGGCCGGCACGCCTGGCTGTTCACCGGCCAGGGCAGCCAGCGCCTGGCCATGGGCCGCGAACTGTACGAGCGCCGACCGGTGTTCGCCGACGCCCTCGCCGACGCCATCGCGTACGCCGATCTGCAGCTCGACGACTCCCTATGGGACGTGCTGTTCGCCGAGGAGGGCTCGCCCCGGGCGGCGCTGCTCGACGAGACCCGCTACGCCCAGCCCGCGCTCTTCGCGGTCGAGGTCGCCCTCTTCCGCCTGCTGGAGTCCTGGGGTCTGACGCCCGACTTCGTCGCCGGCCACTCCATCGGCGAGATCGCCGCCGCCCACGTGGCCGGCGTGCTCGGCCTCGAGGACGCCGTGACGCTGGTCACCGCGCGGGGGCGGCTGATGCAGGAGCTGCCGCCGGACGGCGCGATGATCGCCGTACAGGCGACCGAGGACGAGGTGCGTCCCCTGCTGGGCCCGGAGCTGGGCTTCGCGGCCGTCAACGGCCCCACGTCCGTGGTGGTCTCCGGCGCCGAGGAGGCCGCGCTGGAGCTGGCCGCGGTGTTCGCCGCGCGCGGGCGCAAGACCAAGCGGCTGCGCGTCAGCCACGCGTTCCATTCGCCGCTGATGGAGCCGATGACGGACGAGTTCCGCCGGATCGCCTCGATCATGGACTATCGGTCGCCGCGTATCCCGGTGGTCTCCACCCTCACCGGACGGCTGGCGACCGCCGCCGAACTCGCCGACCCCGAGCACTGGGTGCGCCATGTGCGCGAGCCGGTCCGGTTCGCGGACGGCGTCGACTGGCTGGCGCGGGCCGGTGGCGCCCGTACCTTCCTGGAGCTGGGGCCCGCGGCCGTCCTCACCGCGATGGCCCAGGAGTGCGTGCCCGAAGCGGCCGCCGCCGACTGCCGGTTCGCGGCCGTCATGCGCGCGGGGGAGGCCGAGGAGCTCGAGGCGCTGCGCGCCGCCGCGCTCGCGCACGCCCGCGGCGCCGACGTCGACTGGGACGCGCTGTACGAGGGCACCGCCCCGCGCCGCGTCGCCCTGCCCACGTACGCCTTCCGCACCCGCCGCTACTGGCTGGAGCCGGGCCCCGGCACCGGCGGCGCGGCGGAGCTGGGCCAGCGGCCCGCCGCACACCCGCTGCTCGGCTCCGCGCTGGCCGTGGCGGGATCGGACAGCACCGTGCTGACGGGGCGGCTGTCGCTGCGTACGCACCCGTGGCTGGCGGACCACGCCATCGGCGGCACCGTGCTGCTGCCCGGTACGGCCCTGGTCGAACTCGCCGTCCGCGGCGGCGAGGAGGTGGGCTGCGCGCAGCTGGAGGAGCTGACCCTGCAGGCCCCGCTGGTGCTGCCCGCGACGGGCTCGGTGGCGGTGCAGGTCGTGGTCGGGGCGCCCGACGCCGACGGGCGGCGGAGCGTGCACTGCCACTCCCGGCCCTCCGGCGCGGACGACGACGAGCAGTGGACCCGGCACGCCGACGGCGCCCTCGTGCCCGGCCCGGCGGTCCCGGCGCAGGCGCACCAGGAGCTGGCCGGCCAGTGGCCCCCGCCCGGTGCCGAAGCCGTCGACGTCGCCGGCCAGTACGAGCAGATGGCCGAGCAGGGCTACGGCTACGGGCCCGCCTTCCAGGGCGTACGCGCCGTGTGGCGCCGCGACGGCGTGGTCTACGCCGAGGTGGCCCTGCCCGAGCAGGCCCGGGCCGACGCCGCCCGCTTCGGGCTGCACCCGGCGCTGCTCGACGCCGCGCTGCACCCCGCCGACCACGCGCTCGGCGACCGCGAGGGCACCTGGATCCCCTTCTCCTGGGGCGGCGTGACCCTGCACGCGGGCGGCGCCGCCCAGGTACGCGTACGGATCGCGGCGAGCGGCACCGACTCGCTGACCGTCGCGCTCGCCGACCCCGCCGGGACGCCGGTGGCCACCGTCGACTCGCTGCTGCTGCGGGCCGTGTCCGGCGAGCAGTTGTCGGCCGGCGGCTCCGATCCGCTGCTGGCCGTCCAATGGCAGTCGGCGGCCCTGCCGCAGGTGCCCGATCCGGCGCCGTCCGCGCGGGCGGCCGACGGCGGGCTGCTCGACCTCGCCGAACTCACCGACCTCACGGCGATGGCGGGGCTGGCCGGGGCCGACGAGTTCCCCGTGCCGGACATCGTCCTCTACCGCGTTCCGGCCACCCCGGAAGGCGACGTCCCCGCGGCCGTACGGGCCGTCGCCGCCGACGCGCTGGCGGCGGTACGCCAGTGGCTGGCCGACGAGCGGTGCGCCGCGTCGCGCCTGGTCGTCCTCACCCGCAACGGCGTCCCCGCCCCCGGCACGGACGTCGACCTCGGGCAGGCGCCCGTCTGGGGCCTGGTGCGCTCCGCCGAGGCGGAGAACCCGGGCCGGTTCGTCCTCGCCGACCTCGACGGAAGCGACGCCTCCGCCATCGCGCTGGACGCCGCCCTCGTCTCCGGAGAGCCCGAGTTCGCGCTGCGCGGCGGGGAGTTCCTGCTGCCGCGCCTGGGCCCGGTCGCCGAGCCCGAAGAGCCGGGCGAACTGCCCTGGGACGCCACCGGGACGGTCCTGATCACCGGCGGCACCGGCGGGGTGGGCGCCGATCTGGCCCGCCGGCTGGCCGGGCGGCACGGCGTACGCCACCTCGTGCTGACCAGCCGACGCGGCCTCGAGGCCCCCGGGGCCCGCGAGTTGCTGGCCGAGCTGGAGGAGGCCGGGGCGTCCGCGCGGATTGCGGCCGTCGACGTCTCGGACCGGAACGCGCTCGCCTCGATGCTCGCCGGGATCCCCGCCGAACATCCGCTGACCTGCGTCGTCCACGCGGCCGGCGTGATCGACGACGGGCTCGTCGGCTCGCTCACCGCCGAACGGCTCGACACGGTGATGCTGCCGAAGGTCGACGCGGCCTGGCATCTGCACGAGCTGACCGCGGACCTGCCGCTCAAGGCGTACGTCCTGTTCTCCTCCGCCTCCACCGTGCTGGACGGCGCCGGGCAGGGCAACTACGCCGCCGCGAACCTCTTCCTCGACGCACTCGCCGCCCGCCGCGCCGCCGCCGGACAGGTCGTGCTCTCCCTCGCCTGGGGTCTGTGGGCGCAGGGCGGCGGTATGGGCGCGGCGCTGGACGAGGCCGCGCTCACCCGGATCGAGCGGCTGGGCCTGGACTCGCTGGACTTCGAGGAGAACTTCGCCCGCCTCGACCGGGCCCTCGCAGGCACCACCCCCGCCGTGGTGCCGGTCCGCGTCAACCACCGGGCCGTACGGGCCCGTACCGACGACATCCCCCTGCTGCTGCGCGCCCTGGTGCGCCGCCCGGTCCGCCGCGCCGCGGCGGCCACCTCGGCCGCCGCCTCCGCCGACACACTCGCCGACCGGCTGGCCCGGCTCGGGGAGGGCGAGGCGCTGGAGACGGTGCTGGGGATCATCCGCGCCGAGGCCGCGGCCGTCCTCGGCTACGACGACCCCGAGGAGATCACCGCCACCAGGGCGTTCACCGAGGCGGGCTTCGACTCCCTGGCCGCGGTGGAGCTGCGCAACCGGCTCGCCACCGCCACCGGTCTGCGGCTGAGCGCCACCCTCACCTTCGACTACCCCAACGCCGCCGCCCTGGCGGAACACCTGACCGGCCGGCTGCGCGGCAACGCCCCCGCCCCCGCGCAGCCGGCTCTCCCGTCCCCGGCCGCGCCGGACGCCGACCGCGACCCGATCGTCATCGTCGGGATGGCCTGCCGCTACCCGGGCGGCGTGACCTCCCCCGAGGAGCTGTGGCGGCTGGTCGCGGAGGGCACCGACGCCATCGGCCAGTTCCCCACCGACCGGGGCTGGCCCGACGACCTGTACGACCCGGAGATCGGCAAGCCCGGCAAGACGTACTCCACCGAGGGCGGATTCCTCTACGACGCCGCCGGGTTCGACCCCGCGTTCTTCGGCATCGGCCCGCGTGAGGCGCATGCCATGGACCCGCAGCAGCGGCTGCTGCTCGAGGCGTCCTGGGAGGTCTTCGAGCGGGCCGGGATCGACCCCTCGTCCGTACGGGGCAGCCGCACCGGCGTGTTCGCGGGCGTCATGTACCACGACTGGGGCCTGCGCCTCGGCCCGCTGCCCGAGGACGTCGCCGCGTACCACGGCAACGGCAGCCTGGCCAGCGTGGTCTCCGGCCGCGTCTCGTACTCCCTGGGCCTGGAGGGCCCGGCGCTGAGCGTCGACACCGCGTGCTCGTCGTCGCTGGTCGCCGTGCACCTGGCGGCGCAGGCGCTGCGCCGCGGCGAGTGCACGCTCGCGCTGGCCGGCGGTGTGACGGTGATGTCCACACCGGACACCTTCACGGACATGGCCCGCCAGCGCGGCCTGTCCTCGGACGGCCGCTGCCGCTCGTACGGAACGGGCGCCGACGGCACCGGCTGGGGCGAGGGCGTGGGCGTCCTGCTGCTGGAGCGCCTCTCGGACGCCACCGCCAACGGCCACCGGGTGCTGGCCGTCGTCAAGGGCTCGGCCGTCAACCAGGACGGCGCGTCCAACGGCCTCACCGCCCCCAACGGCCCCTCCCAGCAGCGGGTGATCCGCGCCGCGCTCGCGGACGCCGGCATCACCGCCGCCGACGTCGCGGTCGTCGAGGGCCACGGCACCGGCACCGCGCTGGGCGACCCGATCGAGGCGCAGGCGCTGCTGGACACCTATGGCCAGGAGCGCGGCGCGGACGGCGAACCGCTGTGGCTCGGGTCGATCAAGTCGAACCTGGGGCACACCCAGGCCGCCGCCGGGACCGCCGGGATCATCAAGATGGTCATGGCCATCCGGCACGGCCTGATGCCCCGCACCCTGCACTCCGACACGCCGTCCGACCAGGTGGACTGGGACGCCGGCGAGGTCCGCCTCCTGGCCGAGGAGCGTCCGTGGCCGGCGGAGAAGGACCGGCCGCGGCGGGCGGGTGTGTCGTCCTTCGGGATCAGCGGCACCAACGCCCACGTCATCATCGAGCAGCCGCCCGGCGCACCCGAGCCGGTCGCGCCCGCGGACCCGGCGCTCGTACCGCTGCTGGTCTCCGGCGACACCCCCGACGCCCTGCGCGCGCAGGCCGACCGGCTCGCCGCCCACGTACGGGACCTGCCGCCCGGCCGCCTGGGCGAGACGGCCCGCGCGCTGGCCACCACCCGCGCCGCCCTGGAACACCGCGCCGTCGCCGTCGGCTCGGACCCGGCCGCACTGGCCGCCGAACTGGAGCGGCTGACCGCCACCGAGGCGGTCGGCGGCAAGACGGCGTTCCTGTTCACCGGGCAGGGCGCCCAGCGGCTCGGCATGGGCCGCGAACTGTACGAGGCCGTCCCGGCCTTCGCCGCCGCGCTCGACGAGGTCTGCGCGGCCCTGGACACGCACCTGGAACGAGGGTTGCGTGAGGTGATATGGGGAGAGGATGCCGGGGCGCTGGACGCCACCGGCTACGCGCAGCCGGCGCTGTTCGCCGTGGAGACGGCGCTGTTCCGGACGCTCGAAGCCTGGGGTCTGCGCCCCGACATCCTCGTCGGGCACTCGATCGGTGAGCTCGCCGCCGCCCACGCGGCCGGGGTGCTGACCCTGGAGGACGCGGCACGTCTGGTCGCGGCCCGCGGCCGGCTGATGCAGGCGCTGCCACCCGGCGGCGCGATGGTCGCGGTGCAGGCGAGGGAGGACGAGGTACGGCCCCTGCTGACGGACGCCGTGTCGCTGGCGGCCGTCAACAGCCCCACCTCCGTGGTCGTCTCCGGCGACGAGGCCGAAGCACTGGCGATCGGCGAGCACTTCAAGGCCCAGGGCCGCAAGGCGACACGGCTCGCGGTGTCGCACGCCTTCCACTCGCCGCTGATGGAGCCCATGCTCTCGGAGTTCACCGTCGTGGCGGAGCAGGCGGTCTATTCGAAGCCCCGCATCGCCGGCTTCTCCACCGTCACCGGCGGTAGCGCCGCCGAATGGGCCACCCCCGCCTACTGGGTACGCCAGATCCGCGAACCCGTCCGCTTCGCCGACGCGGTGACCCGCGCCGAGGCCGCGGGCGCCGTCACCTTCGTCGAGGTCGGCCCGGACGCCGTGCTCACCGCGCTGGGCGCGGCCGTCGCGGAGAACGACAACGCCGCCTTCGTCGCCCTGCAGCGGCGCGACCGTTCCGAACACGCCGAGCTGCTGGGCGGGCTGGGCGCCGCGTGGGCGCACGGCGCGGCCGTCGCCTGGCCGTCCGTACTCGGCGGCGTGGGCAGCGCGCACGCGGACCTGCCGACGTACGCCTTCCAGCACAAGCGCTACTGGCTCGACGTGCCGCCCGGCACCGGCGACGTCGCCTCCGCCGGGCTCGACCCGGTCGCCCACCCGATGCTCACCGCCGCCGCCGAATCGCCGGCCGACGGCACCGTCATGCTCACCGGCCGGGTCTCCACCGCCGGACAGCCCTGGACGGCCGACCACGGCGTGCACGGCAGCCTGCTGCTGCCGGGCACCGGTCTGGTCGAACTCGCCCTGCGGCTCGGCGACCAGGTCGGCTGCACCCTGCTGGAGGAACTCACCCTGCAGGCACCGCTGATCCTGCCCCCCGGCCGCGGCGTCGCCCTGCGCGCCGTCGCCGGGGCGGCCGACAACTCCGGCCGGCGCACCGTCCATCTGCACTCGCGCCGCGACGACATCCCCGGTCAGCCGTGGACGCTGCACGCCACCGGCTTCCTCGCCCCCGGCACCGCCGCGCTCGACGGCGCGGACCTGGCCGCCTGGCCGCCGCCGGGCGCGGAACCCGTCGAGGTGGAGGGCGCGTACGAGCGGCTCGCCGAGCGCGGCTACGGCTACGGCCCCGCGTTCCAGGGCCTGAAGGCCGCCTGGCGGCGCGGCGACGAACTGTTCGCCGAGGTCGCCCTGCCCGACGGCGTACGTGCGGAGGCGGCGAGCTACGGGCTGCACCCGGCGCTGCTCGACACGGCGATGCACGTGGACGTGCTCGTCGACCACGGCGAGGGCGGCTCCGAGGCGCTGCTCCCGTTCGCCTGGAACGGCGTCACGCTGCACGCCTCCGGCGCCGGCGCACTGCGCGTGTACGTACGGCGCATCCGCGGCGCCGAGGAGTCGGCGATGGTCGTGGCGGACGAGACCGGGCAGCCGGTGATGACCGTGACCTCGCTGGTGTGCCGCGCCGTCGCGGCCGACCAGCTGCAGTCCGCTGCCGGCACCCCGGTGCCGGACCTGCGCCGCGTCGAGTGGCGGCCCGTGCCGCGGCCGGCGGCGCAGGCACTGTCGTACGAGGTGCTGGACGAGCGGGGTCTGGCGGGGCTGCCCGACATCCCGCAGGTCGTGATCGCGCCGGTCGGCAGACCGCCGGGGGAGATCCCGGCGGCGGTACGGGCCGCCGCCTCGGGGGTGCTGGCGCTCGTCCAGGAGTGGCTGGCCGACCCCCGTACCGGCGAGGCCACGCTCGTGGTCGTCACCGGTGACGGTCTCGCGCAGGCGCCCGTGTGGGGGCTGGTGCGGGCCGCGCAGGCGGAGCAGCCGGGGCGGATCGTGCTGCTGGAGGCCGGCGAAGGCTTCGACCCAGACGATGCAGCGGCGGCCACCCTCCTGGGTGAGCCCGAACTGGCGCTGCGCGATGGCGCCTTCACCACCCCGCGCCTCGTCCCCGCGCTGGTGCCCGACACCCCGGCGCCCTGGAGCCCGGACGGCACGGTCCTGGTCACCGGCGGCACCGGCGGGCTCGGCGCCCGCGTCGCCCGGCATCTGGCGACCGAGCACGGCGTACGCCGGCTGCTGCTCACCAGCCGGCGCGGACCCGACGCCCCCGGAGCCGCCGAACTCCGCGGCGAACTGGAGCAGGTGGGCGCCCTGGTGGACATCGCGGCCGTCGACGTCGGCGACCGGCAGGCCCTGGCCGCGCTGATCGACGGCATCCCGGACGACCACCCGCTCACCGGCGTGGTGCACGCCGCCGGCGTCGTGGACCCCGGGCTGATCGGCGACCTCACCCCCGGGAGCCTGGACATCGTGCTGCGGGCCAAGGCCGACGCCGCCTGGTATCTGCACGAGCTGACGCGCGGCCTCGACCTCACGGCGTTCGTGCTGTACTCCTCCGCGGGCGGCCTCGTGCTGCCCGCAGGGCAGGGCAACTACGCCGCCGCCAACGTCTTCCTGGACGCCCTCGCCGCCCACCGCCGTGCGGACGGACTGCCCGCGACGTCCCTCGCCTTCGGACTGTGGGCGGTCAACACCGGCCTCGGCGGCGACCTCACCGACGCCGATCTGGAGAAGGCCGACCGGCAGGGGCTGCCCGCGCTGCCCGCGGAACGCGGACTGGAGCTGTTCGACGCCGCCCTGCAGACGGAGGAGCCGCTCCTCGTCCCGCTGCCGGTGAACGAGACGGCCCTGGCCGCCCGCGGCGACTCCGTGCCGCCGCTGCTGCGCGGCACCGTCCGCCCGACGGCCGTCCGGCGCACCGCGGCGTCCGGCGCCGGCGGCGAGGGGCTGGCCGGACGGCTCGCCCGGCTCACCGCCGGGGAGCGGGCCCGCACCCTGCTCGACCTGGTCGCCGAGCAGGTCGCCACGGTCCTCGGACACGAGTCCGCGGCGGCCGTCGGACCCGACCGGGCCTTCAAGGAGCTGGGCTTCGACTCGCTGGCCGCCGTCGAACTGCGCAACGGCCTCAACACCGCGACCGGTCTGCGGCTGCCCGCCACCCTCGTGTTCGACTACCCGTCGGCGCGCGCGGTCGCCGAGTACCTCGACGGCGAGTTCGGCGGCGGCACCGAGACGGCTGCACAGCCCGAACCGATCGCCGTTGCGGCCGCCACCGACGACCCCGTCGCCATCGTCGGCATCAGCTGCCGGTTCCCCGGCGGCGTACGCACGGCGGAGGAGCTGTGGCAGCTGGTCGCCGAGGGCCGCGACGCGGTCGGGGACTTCCCCGCCGACCGGGGCTGGGCCGGCGACGAGATCTACGACCCCGAACCCGGCGTACACGGGAAGACGTACTCCCGCAGGGGCGGATTCCTCTACGACGCGGCCGAGTTCGACCCGGCGTTCTTCGGTATCAGCCCGCGCGAGGCGCAGGCCATGGACCCGCAGCAGCGGCTGCTGCTGCAGGCCGCCTGGGAGGTCTTCGAGCGGGCCGGCATCGACCCGTCGAGCATGCGCGGCAGCCAGACCGGGGTCTACGCCGGTGTGATGTACCACGACTACGGCACCTGGCTGCACGACCTCCCTGAGGACGTCGCCGGCTACATCGGCAACGGCACCGCCGCCTCCATCCTCACCGGCCGCGTCGCCTACACCCTGGGCCTGGAGGGCCCGGCGGTGAGCGTCGACACGGCGTGCTCGTCGTCGCTGGTGGCGCTGCACATGGCCGTCCAGGCGCTGCGCGCCGGCGAGGTCGGCATGGCGCTGGCCGGGGGGGTCACGGTGATGTCGACACCGGAGATCTTCGTCGAGTTCAGCCAGCAGCGCGGGCTGTCCGCCGACGGTACGTGCAAGGCGTTCGCGGGCGCCGCCGACGGTACGGGCTGGGCCGAGGGCCTGGGCCTGCTGCTGCTGGAACGGCTCTCCGACGCCGAGCGCAACGGGCACGAGGTGCTGGCCGTCATCCGCGGCTCCGCCATCAACCAGGACGGCGCGTCCAACGGCCTCACCGCGCCCAACGGCCCCTCACAGCAGCGCGTCATCCAGCGCGCGCTGGCGAGCGGCGGACTGACGACCGCCGACGTCGACCTCATCGAGGGCCACGGCACCGGCACCCGGCTCGGCGACCCCATCGAGGCGCAGGCGCTGCTGGCCACGTACGGGCAGAACCGCCCGGCCGACGACCCGGTCTGGCTCGGCTCCATCAAGTCGAACTTCGGGCACGCCCAGGCCGCCGCCGGTGTGAGCGGCGTCATCAAGTCGGTCATGGCCATCCGCCACGGGGTCATGCCGCCGACCCTGCACGTGGACGAGCCCTCACCCGAGGTGGACTGGGAGGCGGGCAACGTGAGGCTCCTGACGGACGCGCGCTCCTGGCCCGTACGCGACCGGCCGCGCCGCGCGGCGGTCTCGTCGTTCGGGCTGAGCGGCACCAACGCGCACATCGTCATCGAGCAGGCGCCCGCCCGCGAGCCCGCGGAGAGCGGCGCCGTGGACGGTCCGGTGCCGCCGGTCGTGGCGCTGCCGCTGTCCGGTGCCACGCCGGAGGCGGTGGCCCGCCTGGCCGGTGAGCTGGCGACGGACAGCGGTACGCGGCTCGCCGACGTCGGGTACTCGCTGGCCGCCACCCGGGCGGCTCTGGAGTCCCGTGCCGTCGTCACGGTGGGGGCCGACGACCGGGAGGGCGCGCTGGCCGCCCTCGCCGCACTGGCTGCCGGTGACGCACCTCCGAACGTGGTCACAGGCCAGGTGGACACGGCCGGCCGGACAGCGGTGCTGTTCACCGGGCAGGGTGCGCAGCGGCTGGGGATGGGGCGGGAGCTGTCCGCCGCCTTCCCGGTCTTCGCGGCCGCCTTCGACGCGGTGTGCGTGGCGCTGGACGCCCATCTGGACCGGCCGTTGCGGGATGTGGTGTGGGGTGAGGACGCCGCCGTACTGGAGGGCACCGGATACACCCAGCCCGCGCTGTTCGCCTTCGAGGTGGCGCTGTGGCGGCTCGTGGAGTCGTGGGGCGTACGGGCGGACGTCGTGGCCGGTCACTCCATCGGCGAGTTGGCCGCGGCGCACGTGGCCGGCGTCATACCGCTGGAGGACGCGGCGCGTCTGGTCGCGGCTCGGGGGCGGCTGATGCAGGCCCTGCCTCCGGGCGGGGCGATGGTCGCCGTACAAGCAAGCGAGGACGAGGTACGCCCCCTGCTCACCCGCGCCGTGTCCTTGGCGGCGGTCAACAGCCCCACCTCCGTGGTCGTTTCGGGCGACGAGGCAGGGGCGCTGGCCATCGGCGAGCACTTCAAGGCGCAGGGCCGCAAGGCGACGCGGCTGAAGGTCTCGCACGCCTTCCACTCCCCGCTGATGGAGCCGATGCTGGCCGAGTTCGCGGCCGTCGCGGAGGCGGTCGCCTTCGACGAGCCCCGTCTGACGTGCGTCTCGACCGTCACCGGGGAGACCACGAACCAGTGGACCTCGCCCGAGTACTGGGTGAACCAGGTCCGTGAGGCGGTCCGCTTCGCCGACGCCGTACAGGCCCTGAAGGCACAAGGCGTGACCCGCTTCCTGGAGCTCGGCCCCGACGGCATCCTCACCGGCCTGGTCCAGCAGATCCTCGACCCCGAGGACATCACCGTCGCGAGCGCGGCCGTCCGCAAGGACCGCCCCGAGCCCCAGGCCCTGGTGACCGCGCTCGCCGAACTGCACGTCACCGGCGCCCCCGTGGACTGGGCGGCGTACTACGACGGCACCGGCGCGCGCCGCGTCGGCCTGCCGACGTACCCCTTCGAGCGCACCCGCTACTGGCTGGAGGGCCGCGGCGCGGCCGGCGACGCCGCCGGACTCGGGCAGCAGCCCGTGGGGCACCCGTTGCTCGGCGCCGTCGTACGCTCGCCCGAGAGCGGCACGCTGACCTTCACCGGCCGGCTGGCCGTCGACACGCACCCCTGGCTCGCGGACCACGCCGTCTTCGGCCAGGTGCTGCTGCCCGGCACGGCGTACGTCGAGATGGCGCTGCGCGCCGGCGAGGAGACCGGCTGCGGGCAGCTGGAGGAGCTGACCCAGCAGGCGCCGCTGCTGCTGGCGGAGGGCGGCACCGCCGTCCATCTGGTGGTGGCCGAGGCGGACGGGAGCGGACGCCGGACCTTCGCGATCCACTCGCGTCCCTCCGACGCGGACGGCGACGACCCCTGGCTCCGCAACGCGAGTGGGACCCTGGCGCCGGAGCCGGACGAGCCCGAACTCGATCTGGAGAGCTGGCCGCCGCCCGGCGCCGAGCCGGTCGACGTCAGCGGCATGTACGAGGACCTGGCAGGGCTCGGCTACGGCTACGGGCCGGTGTTCCAGGGCCTGAAGACCGCCTGGCGGCGCGGCGGCGAGCTGTACGCCGACATCACCCTGCCGGAGCACGCACGCGCCGACGCGGGCCGGTTCGGGCTGCACCCGGCGCTGCTGGACGCCGCCCTGCACGTGGAGCGGGTCTTCGACGAGGGCGACGCCGAGGCCGACCGGACGGCGCTGCCGTTCGCCTGGGACGGCGTCACCGTGCACGCGCCCGGCGCGGCGCACCTGCGGGTGCGTCTGACCAAGCCGGGGCCCGACGCCGTGGCCCTGCGGATCACGGACGCGACCGGCGCCCCGGTGGCGACCGTGCGCAAGCTCGTGGTGCGCGAGGTGTCGGAGCAGCAGCTCGCCGCGGGCCGGGACACGGGCTCGCTGATGCGGATCGAGTGGCAGCCCGTACCCGCCGGTCGGGACGGCGGCGGGTGCGTGGCCGTGGGGACGTCCCTCGCCGGGCTGTCCGCCGTACCGGACCTCGACGCGCTGCTCGACGCCGGCGCCCTGCCGCCGACCGTGCTGCTCAGCGCGCCGGACCTGGTCGGACCCGCGGCCGAGTACGACGGGGTGCCCGAGCGGGCCCGCGCCGCCACGGCGCGGCTGCTGGGGGTGCTGGAACGGTGGCTGGCGGACGCGCGGTTCGCCGAGTCGCGGCTGGTGCTGGTCACACGCGGCGCCGTGGACACCGACGGCACGGGCGCGGACTGCGTGCAGGCCCCGCTGTGGGGCGTCATGCGGGCCGCGCAGGCGGAGAACCCGGGACGGTTCGCGGTGGCGGACGTCGACGGCTCCGCCGAGTCCGTACGGGCCCTGCCGGGCGCCGTCGCCACGGGCGAGCCGGAGCTGGCGCTGCGCGCCGGTGCCGCCTCGGCGCCCCGGTACACCGACGTCGGTCCGGCCGCCGGGGACGCGCTCACCTGGGACCCCGAGGGCACCGTGCTGATCACCGGCGGCACCGGGATGCTCGGCGCGCTGCTCGCCCGGCACCTCGTCACCGAGAACGGCGTACGGCATCTGGTCCTGACCAGCCGCCGCGGCCTGGACGCCCCCGGCGCGGCGGAGCTGCGCGACGAACTGGCCGCGCTCGGCGCCGAGGTGACGGTCGCCGCGGTCGACGTGGCGGACCGGGCCGCGCTGGCCCGGCTGATCGCCGGCATCCCCGACGCGCACAAGCTCACGGGCGTGGTGCACACCGCGGGCGTGATGGACAACGCGCCGGTGGGTTCCGTCACCGACGCGCAGGTCGACCGGGTGCTGCGGCCCAAGGCCGACGCCGCCTGGCATCTGCACGAGCTGACCGACGGCCTCGGGCTCGACGCGTTCGTGCTCTACTCCTCCGCGGGCGGCCAGGTGCTGCCCGCCGGGCAGGCCACGTACGCCGCGGCGAACGTCTTCCTGGACGCGCTGGCCGCACACCGGCGCGCCGCCGGCCAGCCGGCCACCTCCCTCGCGTGGGGGCTGTGGGCCGGAACGGCGGGCGAGGGCAAGGAACTCGACGACGTCGACCTCAAGCGGGTCGGCCGCTCCGGCGTCGCCGAACTGCTGGTCGCCGAGGGGCTCGCCCTCTTCGACGAGGCCGTACGCCGCCAGGACCCGCTGCTGGTGCCCATCCGCCTGGACCGGGCCGCGCTGCGCGCCCGCTCCCGGCAGGGTGAGGAACTCCCCGCCCTGCTCCGCGGCTTCGCCGCCGCCCCCGCCCGGCCGTCCGCCGACACCGGCGCGAAGGACGGGACCCCGGTGGCCCGGCGCAAGCTCGCCGGACTGGCGGGAGCGGACCGGGAGCGCTACCTGCTGGAGCTGGTCGGCGGCCACGCGGCCGCGGTGCTCGGCCACAGCGACCCCGGCGGCATCCCCGCCGACCGCGGCTTCACCGAGCTGGGCCTGGACTCCCTGGGCGCCATCGAACTGCGCAACCGGCTGCAGAAGGCCACCGGGCTGCGGCTGCCGGCCACGCTGATGTTCGACTACCCCAACACCGGGGCGCTCGCCGCGCATCTGCTGGAGGAGCTCGCCGAACCCGACGGGGGCGCGACCGCCCCCGCGGACCTGGACGACGCCGCCGTACAGCGCATGCTGGCGGCCATCGCACCCGCCCGGCTGCGCGAGGCAGGGCTGCTCGACGCCCTGCTGCGGCTGGCGGGGCCGGCCCCGACCACCCAGGCGGCGGAGCCCGACGAGGACCGCAGCGCCGCGATCCAGGAGATGGACGTCGACGACCTGGTGCGCCAGGCCCTGGCGTCCGGCGACTGAACGAGGGCGCAAGGTGGGCCCCCGCCCCGCGGCGGGGGCCCACCCGCAGACCGCAAACCGCAACCGAAGCGAAGTCGAGGATGACCGTGAGCACATCGGTGGACAAGGTCGTCGAGGCCCTGCGCAAATCGCTCACCGACAACGAGCTGCTGCGCCGGGAGAACGCCCGCCTGACGGCCGAACGGCGCGAGCCGGTCGCCGTCGTCGGCATGGCCTGCCGCTTCCCCGGCGGCGTCACCACGCCCGAGGGGCTGTGGCGGCTGGTGGCCGACGAGAAGGACGCGGTCACCGGCTTCCCCACCGACCGCGGCTGGAGCCCCGACGTGTACGACCCGGAACCGGGCGTGCCCGGCCGGACGTACGCCCGCGAAGGGTGCTTCCTGCACGACGCGGCCGACTTCGACGCCGCCTTCTTCGGCATCAGCCCGCGCGAGGCCCTGATCATGGACCCGCAGCAGCGGCTGCTGCTGGAGACCGCCTGGGAGGCCGTGGAACGGGCGGGCATCGACCCGGCCTCGCTGAAGGGCAGCCGGACCGGCGTCTACGCGGGCGTCATGTACCACGACTACGCGGACGGCGCCGCCGGCAGCTTCGTCTCCGGCCGCACCGCCTACACCCTCGGTCTCGAGGGCCCGGCCATCACGGTCGACACCGCCTGCTCGTCCTCCCTGGTCACCATCCACCTGGCCGCCGAGGCCCTGCGCCGCGGCGACTGCACGCTGGCGCTGGCGGGCGGCGTGACGGTGATGTCCACGCCCGACATGCTGGTGTACTTCAGCGGACAGCGCGGGCTGGCCCCCGACGGCCGCTGCAAGTCCTTCGCCGACGGCGCCGACGGCACCGGCTGGGGCGAGGGCGCCGGCATGCTGCTGCTGGAACGGCTCTCCGACGCCCGCCGCAACGGGCACCCGGTGCTGGCGGTGGTGCGGGGCTCGGCGATCAACCAGGACGGCGCGTCCAGCAGCATGACCGTGCCCAACGGCCCGTCCCAGCAGCGCGTGATACGGGCCGCGCTGGCGGACGCCGGCCTCACCGCCGCCGACGTGGACGCGGTCGAGGCGCACGGCACCGGCACGAAGCTCGGCGACCCGATCGAGGCCCAGGCGCTGCTCGCCACCTACGGCCGCGACCGCGACCCGGAGCGTCCGCTGTGGCTGGGGTCGATCAAGTCGAACATCGGGCACACGCAGGCCGCCGCGGGGGTCGCCGGCGTGATCAAGATGGTCATGGCGGTACGCCACGGTGAACTGCCCCGCACCCTGCACGTGGACGCGCCCACGCGGCAGGTCGAGTGGGACACGGGCAGCGTGCGGCTGCTGAGCGAGGCGCGCGCCTGGGAGGCCGCCGGGCGTCCGCGCCGGGCGGGGATCTCGTCCTTCGGACTGAGCGGGACGAACGCGCACGTGATCGTGGAGCAGGCGGAGGAGGAGCAGCCGGCCGAGGAAGCGCCGTCGACGCCTCCGGCGGTGGTGCCGTGGGTGGTGTCCGCGTACGGTCCGGAAGCACTCGCGGAGACGGCGGGACGGCTGGCGTCCGTTGCCGTCGCCGGGCGGGAACGGCCGGTGGACGTCGCGTACTCGCTGGCCACGGGGCGGGCTCGGCTGGAGCATCGGGCGGCGGTCGCGGTGGCCGACGGTGCGGAGGCGGGGCGCGCGCTGGCGGCGTTGGCTGCCGGTGATCCGGCTTCGGGTGTGGTGACCGGTCGGGTGGTCACCGGGGGCAAGACCGCGGCGTTGTTCACGGGGCAGGGTGCGCAGCGGCTGGGGATGGGGCGGGAGTTGTATGCCACGTTCCCAGTGTTCGCTGCGGCTTTCGACGAGGTGTGTGGGGCGCTGGACGCGCATCTGGAGCGGCCGTTGCGGGATGTGGTGTGGGGTGAGGATCCGGCGGTGCTGGAGGGCACGGGGTTCACGCAGCCTGCGCTGTTCGCTTTCGAGGTGGCGCTTTGGCGACTTGTCGAGTCGTGGGGTGTACGGGCGGACGCGGTGGCCGGTCACTCGATCGGCGAACTCGCGGCCGCGCATGTGGCGGGGGTCCTGTCGCTGGAGGACGCGGCGCGTCTGGTGGCGGCTCGCGGACGGCTGATGCAGGCCCTGCCGGCCGGTGGCGCGATGGTCGCGGTGCAGGCGAGCGAGGCTGAGGTACGGCCCCTGCTCACCGACGCCGTATCGCTGGCGGCCGTCAACAGCCCCACGTCCGTGGTCGTTTCGGGCGACGAGGCTGAGGCCCTGGCGATCGGGGAGCACTTCAAGGCGCAGGGTCGCAAGTCGACGAGGCTGAAGGTCTCGCACGCGTTCCACTCCCCGCTGATGGAGCCGATGCTTGCCGAGTTCGCGGCGGTCGCCGAGTCCGTGACCTTCGCCGAGCCCCGCCTCAGCTGCGTCTCCACGGTCACCGGACAGCCAGCCGAGTGGACCTCGCCGTCGTACTGGGTGAACCAGGTCCGTGAGGCGGTCCGCTTCGCCGACGCCGTACAGACCCTCAAGGCCCAGGGCGCCACCCGCTTCCTGGAGCTCGGCCCCGACGGCATCCTCACCGGCCTGCTCCAGCAGAACCTCGACCCCGAGCACATCACCGTAGCCACCGCCGCCTCCCGCAAGGACCGCCCCGAACCCCAGGCCCTGCTGACCGCACTCGCCCAGCTGTACGTCACCGGCACGCCCATCGACTGGGCGGCGTACTACGAAGGCACCGGTGCCCGCCGCGTAGACCTCCCCACGTACCCCTTCCAGCGCACCCGCTACTGGGTCGACGCCATCACCCTCACCGCTCACGTGCCCGCCGCCGGGCTCGCCTCCTCGGAGCATCCGATGCTCGGCGCCGTGGTGAGCCTCGCCGAGTCGGACGGGGTGGTGCTCACCGGGCGGTTGTCCGTCGCCTCGCAGCCCTGGCTGGCCGATCACATGGTGCAGGGTGTCGTGCTCTGCCCGGGGTCCGGGCTGGTGGAGATGGCGTTGCGGGCCGGGGCGGAGGCCGGCTGCTCGCGGCTGCTGGAGCTGGCGCTGCACGCGCCCCTGATCCTGCCCGAGCAGGGCGGCGTCGCCGTCCAGGTCGTCGTCGGTTCCGAGGACGAGTCGGGCCGGCGCACGGTACGGATCCACTCGCGCGGCGAGGACGGACCCGACCAGCCGTGGACCCTGCACGCCGAGGGCCAGTTGACGGCCCGGGAGACCGAGCCCGAGCCCTTCCCGGAGGCCGCGTGGCCGCCTGCCGGGGCACAGGCGCTGGAACTCGACGGGGTGTACGACACCCTCGCCGAGCGCGGGCTCGACTACGGGCCGGTGTTCCAGGGCCTGAAGGCCGCCTGGCGGCGCGGCGACACGCTGTTCGCCGAGGTGGCGCTCCCCGAGGCCGAGGAGGGAGCCCGGTACGGGCTGCACCCCGCGCTGCTGGACTCGGCGATGCACGCCGCGTTGCTGGCCGACACCGGTGGCGGCACGCTGCTGCCGTTCGTCTGGCGGGATGTCACCGTCAACCAGGCGGGAGCGGGCGAACTCCGGGTACGCCTCACCCAGCCGGGGCCCGACCTGCTCGCGCTGGACCTCGCGGACGAGACGGGCCGGCCGGTGGCCTCGGTGGGCGGGGTCGTGGCCCGGCCCGTGTCCCCGGCGCAGCTGGCCGGTTCGGCCGGTGAGCCGCTGTTCCACGTCGAGTGGCAGCCCGCCGCCGGGACCCCGGACGCGGTGCCGGAGTGGGCCGCCTGGGAGGCGCTGGCGGAGGACGGGGCGGTCCCGCCGCTCGTCGTCCTCGCATGCGACCCCTCCGACGGCGAGGTCACCGCCGACGTCCCCGCTCTCGCGGACCGGGTGCTGGCCGTCGTACAGGAGTGGCTGGAACAGGAGCGCTTCGCGCAGGCCACGCTCGCCGTGGTGACGCGGGGTGCCGTGGCCGCCGTGGAGGGCGAGGACGTCGACGTACGGCAGGCTCCCGTCTGGGGTCTGGTGCGGGCGGCGCAGGCCGAGCATCCGGGGCGCTTCCGGCTCGTCGACACCGATGCGGAGCCCGACGCCGCGCTCGCCACCGGTGAGCCGGAGACCGCCGTACGCGACGGTCAGCTGCTCGTTCCCCGGCTCGCCCGCACACCCTCGGGCGACGGCACCGCGCCCTGGGACGCCGACGGCACCGTGCTCATCACCGGTGGCACGGGCGGGCTGGGCGCCCTGGTCGCCCGGCATCTGGTGGCCGAGCACGGCGTACGTCATCTGCTGCTGGCGGGTCGCCGCGGGCCCGACGCCCCGGGAGCCGCCGAACTGCGGGCGGAGCTGGAGGAGTCGGGAGCCGAGGTGTCCGTGGCCGCCTGCGACGTGGCGGACCCGGCGGCGGTCGCCGCACTGCTCGACGGTATCGACGCGGCACACCCGCTGCGCGGGCTCGTACACGCCGCCGGCGTGCTCGACGACGGCATGGTGACCGCCCTCGACGCCGCCCGCCTCGACCGCGTCCTGCGTCCGAAGGCCCTGGCCGCGTGGCAGCTGCACGAGCTGACACGGGAGTTGCCGCTCACGGCGTTCGTGATGTTCTCCTCCCTGGCCGGCACCCTCGGCTCGACGGGACAGGCGAACTACGCCGCCGCCAACGCCTTCCTGGACGCTCTCGCCGCCCACCGCCGCGCCGCCGGACTCCCGGCGTCCTCGCTGGCCTACGGCCTCTGGGACTCGGCGAGCGGTCTCGGCACCGGCCTGGCTGACGCGGACGCGGAGCGGATGCGGCAGGCCGGCACCCCGGCGGTCAGCGAGGCGCAGGGGCTGGCGCTGTTCGACCGGGCCGTGTCCTGTGGGCGGGCCGCCACCGTGCCGGTGCCCTTCGACCTCCAGGTGCTGCGCGGACACGGCGACACGCTGCCCGCCCTGCTGCGCGGGCTGGTCCGCGTACCCGGACGTGCCGGGGCCCGGACCGGGAGCGGCGGCGGGGCCAGGAGCCGACTGGCCGCGCTCGATCCCGCCGAGCGCCCGGAGGCCGTGCTGGAGCTCGTACGTGCCAAGGTCGCGGCCGTCCTCGGCCACGCCTCCGGCGACGCCGTCGAGCCCCAACGCGCCTTCGACGAGCTGGGCTTCGACTCCCTCACCGCCGTCGAACTGCGCAACCAGCTCGACGCCGCCACCGGCCTGCGGCTCCCGGCCACGCTCATCTTCGACTACCCGACCGCGCAGGCGGTCACCGGCCACATCCTGGAACTCCTCGAAGGCGTACGGGAGACGGCACCGGCCGTCGCGTCCGCACGGGTCACCGACGACGACCCGATCGCGATCGTCGCCATGGCGTGCCGCTTCCCGGGCGGCGTGGCCACGCCCGAGGACCTGTGGCGGCTCGTCGCCGAGGGCACGGACGCCATCGCCCCGCTGCCCGACGACCGGGGCTGGGACCCCGGACTGTACGACCCGGAGCCGGGCGTGCCCGGCAAGACCTACAGCCGGGCGGGCGGCTTCCTGTACGACGCGGCCGACTTCGACGCGGACTTCTTCGGCATCTCCCCGAACGAGGCGCTGATCATGGACCCCCAGCAGCGGCTGCTGCTGGAGACCTCCTGGGAGGCGCTGGAGCGCGCGGGCATCGACCCGGGCTCGCTGAAGGGCAGCCGGACGGGCGTGTACGCCGGGGTCATGTACCACGACTACGGCGGCGGCACGGCGGGCAGCATCGTCTCCGGCCGCGTCTCGTACACCCTGGGCCTGGAGGGCCCGGCCGTCACGGTCGACACGGCGTGCTCGTCGTCGCTGGTGGCGCTGCACATGGCGGCGCAGGCGCTGCGGACCGGCGAGTGCTCGCTGGCCCTGGCCGGCGGGGTGACCGTGATGGGCACGCCCGACATGCTGGTGTACTTCAGCGAGCAGCGCGGCCTGTCGCCGGACGGCCGGTGCAAGTCCTTCGGCGCGGACGCCGACGGTACGGGCTGGGGCGAGGGCGCGGGCGTCCTGCTGCTGGAGCGGCTCTCGGACGCGCGGGCGAGCGGGCATCCGGTGCTGGCGGTGGTACGTGGCTCGGCCCTCAACCAGGACGGCGCGTCCAACGGCCTCACCGCCCCCAACGGCCCGGCGCAGCAGCGGGTCATCCGGGCGGCGCTGGCGGATGCCGGACTGGGCGCCGCCGACGTGGACGCGGTCGAGGCGCACGGTACGGGCACGAAGCTGGGCGACCCGATCGAGGCGCAGGCGCTGCTGGCGACGTACGGGCAGGGGCGCGAGGCCGATCGTCCGCTGTGGCTGGGATCCGTCAAGTCGAACTTCGGGCACACCCAGGCCGCCGCGGGCGTCGCGGGGATCATCAAGATGGTCATGGCGATGCGGCACGGCACGCTGCCGCCTTCGCTGCACGCCGACTCGCCGAGTACCCAGGTGGACTGGACGGCGGGCGACGTACGGCTGCTGAGCGAGGCGCGCGCCTGGGAGGCCGCCGGGCGTCCGCGCCGGGCGGGGATCTCGTCCTTCGGGCTGAGCGGGACGAACGCGCACGTGATCGTGGAGGAGGTCGAGGAGCCGGCGCGGACCGAGTTGGTGGTGTCGGGGTCCGTCGTGCCGCTGCTCGTGTCGGCGAAGTCGGCCGCCGGACTGGCGGCGCAGGCGGGGCGGCTGGCTTCGGTGGCGGGGGAGTGCGCGCCGCTGGACCTGGGCTACTCGCTGGCTACGTCGCGGGTGGCGATGGAGTACCGGGCCGTGGTGCTGGACGGCGGAGTGGAGACGCTGACGGCGCTGGCTGCCGGCGATCCGGCTTCGGGTGTGGTGACCGGTCGGGTGGTCGCGGGTGGCAAGACCGCGGCGTTGTTCACCGGGCAGGGTGCGCAGCGGTTGGGGATGGGGCGGGAGTTGTATGCCGCGTTCCCTGTGTTCGCCGGGGCTTTCGATGCTGTGTGCGGGGCGCTGGATGCGCATTTGGAGCGGCCGTTGCGGGATGTGGTGTGGGGTGAGGATGCCTCCGTGCTGGAGGGGACCGGCTTCACGCAGCCTGCGCTGTTTGCTTTCGAGGTGGCGCTTTGGCGTCTTGTCGAGTCGTGGGGTGTACGGGCGGACGCGGTGGCCGGTCACTCGATCGGCGAGCTGGCCGCGGCGCACGTGGCCGGGGTGATGACCCTGGAGGACGCGGCCCGGCTTGTCGCGGCTCGCGGTCGGCTGATGCAGGCCCTGCCTCCGGGTGGGGCGATGGTCGCCGTACAGGCGAGTGAGGACGAGGTACGGCCCCTGCTCACCGATGCCGTGTCGCTGGCCGCGGTCAACAGCCCCACGTCCGTGGTCGTCTCCGGCGACGAGGACGAAGCGCTGGCGATCGGCGAGCACTTCAAGGCTCAGGGTCGCAAGGCGACGCGGCTGAAGGTCTCGCACGCCTTCCACTCCCCGCTCATGGAGCCGATGCTCAAGGACTTCGCAGCGGTCGCGGAATCGGTGACCTTCGCCGAGCCCCGCCTGACCTGCGTCTCCACGGTCACCGGGGACCAGACGACCGACTGGACCTCGCCCGAGTACTGGGTGAACCAGGTCCGCGAGGCGGTCCGCTTCACGGACGCCGTGACCAGCCTGCACGCCATGGGCGTAACCCGCTTCCTGGAACTCGGCCCCGACGGCATCCTCACGGGCCTGCTCCAGCAGAACCTCGACCCCGAGGACATCACCGTCGCCGGGGCGGCCGCCCGCAAGGACCGCCCCGAACCCCAGGCGCTCGTGGGAGCCCTCGCCCAACTCCACGTCAGCGGCGCCCCCGTGGACTGGCCGGCGTACTTCGACCGCACCGGCGCCCGTCGGATCGACCTGCCGACGTACCCCTTCCAGCGCACCCGCTACTGGATGACCGCCCCGGCCTCGGCCGGCGGCGCGGCGGATGCCGGGCAGACCGCGCTCGACCATCCCGTGCTCCGGGCCGTGGTGCCCCTTCCCGACGACGGCGGGGCCGTGCTCACCGGCCGGATCTCCGCCGCCACGCACGCCTGGATCGCCGACCACGACGTGCTGGGGCGGGTGCTGCTGCCCGGCACCGGCTTCGTCGAACTCGCGCTGCAGGCGGGGGAGCGGACCGGCTGCCCCGTGCTGGAGGAGCTGACCCTGCACGCCCCGCTCATCCTCCCCGAGCGCGGCGGCATGGCCGTACAGGTGGTCGCCGGAGCCGCCGACGACTCCGGCAGGCGGACCGTCACCGTGCACTCGCGCCCCGACGACGAACCCGATCTGCCCTGGCTGAGGCACGCCGAGGGCGTGCTGGCCGAGGCCCCGGCCGACGCACCGGCCGCCCGCGCGGAGGCATGGCCGCCGCCCGGTGCCACGCCGATCCCGGTGGAGTCCGCGTACCCGGACCTCGCCGACCTCGGCTACCACTACGGCCCGGCGTTCCAGGGACTGAAGGCCGCCTGGCGGCGCGGCGACGACCTCTACGCGGAGGTCGCGCTGCCGGAGGGCGAGCACCCGGCCGCCCGGCGGTTCGGGCTGCATCCGGCGCTGCTCGACGCGGCGATGCACGTGGGGCTGCTGGACATCCCCGGCCGTGAGGGCGGCGGGCAGACGCTGCTGCCGTTCGCCTGGAACGGCGTGACGCTGCACGCCGCGGGCGCGGACGCGCTGCGCGTGCACCTCGCCCCCGTGGCGCAGCAGGACGGGCTGACGCTCGCGGTCACCGACGCCCAGGGACACCCCGTCCTCGCCGTGGAGTCGCTGCTCTCGCGGCCGGTGTCCAGCGAACAGCTGGGCGCCACGGGCCCGGACGACGCCCTGCTGCACATCACCTGGCAGCCCGCCGCGGCCACCTCGGGGACGGCGCCCGAGTGGATCGAGTGGGACGAGGCGGCAGCCCTGCCCGACGACGCGGTCGTGCCGCCGCTCTGCGTCCTGTACTGCGCCGACAAGCCGTCCCCCGACCCGCTGTCCGACGTCCGCGCCGGCACCGGCCGGGTGCTGGCCGTCGTACAGCAGTGGCTGGCGCAGGAGCGGTTCGCCCAGTCGACGCTCGCGGTGGTGACGCGTGGCGCGGTGGCGACGGCCGACGGCGAGAACGTGGCCGTGGAACAGGCCCCGGTGTGGGGGCTGGTACGCGCGGCGGAGGCGGAGAACCCGGGGCGGTTCGTGCTGGTGGACACCGACGACGGGGTCGGTGCCGCGCTCGCCTCGGGCGAGCCGGAGGTCGCCGTACGCGGCGGGCAGCTGCTCGTACCCAGGCTGACCCGTCTCCACCTGCCCGACGAGCTCCCGGACCTGCCGCTCGACCCCGACGGCACCGTCCTCATCACCGGCGGCACCGGCGGACTCGGCGCGCTGCTCGCCCGGCACCTCGTGGCCGAGCACGGCGTACGCCGTCTGCTGCTGACCAGCCGGCGCGGCCCCGACGCCCCCGGTGCGGCGGGCCTGCGCGACGAACTGGCCGCGCTCGGCGCGGACGTGACCGTCGCCGCCTGCGACATGTCGGACCGGCAGGCGGTCGCGGACCTCGTCGGGGGAGTCGACCACCCGCTCCGGGCCGTCGTCCACGTCGCCGGCGTGGCCGACAACGCCCTGGTCGCCGCGCTCACCGACGAGCAGCTGGACCGCGTCCTCGCCGCGAAGGCCGACGCCGCCTGGCATCTGCACGAGCTGACGGCCGGTCTGGAGCTGACCGCGTTCGCCATGTTCTCCTCCGCCGGCGGCCTGGTGATGGCGGCCGGTCAGGGCAACTACGCCGCCGCGAACGTCTTCCTCGACGCCCTCGCCCAGCACCGCCACTCCCTCGGCCTCCCGGCGACGTCCCTCGCCTACGGGCTGTGGGACGTGGACACCGGGCTCGCGGGCGGGCTCGGCGACGCGGACCTGGAGCGGCTGCGCCGCGCCGGTACGCCCGCGCTGCCGGCCGACGAGGCGCTCGCGTTGTTCGACGCCTCGCTGCGGTCCGGTCACGCGGTGACCGTGCCGCTGCGCACCGACCCCGCCGCGCTGCGGGCCCGTGGCGGCGCGCTGCCCGCTCTGCTGCGGGGGCTGGCCCCGGCTCCCCGCCGGCGTCCGTCGGCCGGGGGGCCGCGGGCCGGCGACCTCGCCCAGCGGATCGCGGGGCTCGGCCCCGAGGACAGCGCGCAGCTGGTCCTGGACGTCGTACGGGCCCAGATCGCGGCCGCCCTGGGGCACGCCTCGGGGGACGCGATCGAACCCGACCGGGCATTCGGCGAGTTGGGATTCGACTCGCTGGCCGCCGTCGAATTGCGCAACCAGCTGAATGCAACCACGGGGCTGCGGCTTCCGGCCACGCTGATTTTCGACTATCCGACGGCCGCGGATGTCGCCGCCTACATCGGGCAGCGCATCAAACCGGCCACACCGGTTTCGGAAATCCCCTGGGAATCCGAGATCAGCCGGCTGGAAGAGATCCTGAGAGCCGCGGCCGGCACCGGGGCGGAGCAACTCGCCGCCCGGCTGCGCGCGCTCGCGGACCAGCTCACCCCGGGCGGTCCGGCGGCACCCGCCGACGACAGCGACCTGACCGGGGCCACCGCCGACGAGCTGTTCGACATCCTCGACGGCGAGCTGGACCTGCCGGGTGCCTGAGTGGCCCCCTTTGCCGCGATCAGGGGTGGCAGGGGTCGGCTAAGGGTTGGCCGGCCCCTGGGCCCTCAGTAGCGTTTCTGACTGTTCAGCGGCTTTGTCCGGCGGTCGGCGGAAATCCGCGGACGGCCGAGGGAAATCCGCGTGTGACGCGAGTGAGTCGCCAGAGTTTCGGACCGAAGGAGTAGGTCTCGGTGAGCAACGAGCAGCGACTTCTCGAATATCTGAAGCGCACCACCGCCGAATTGCGCGAGACGCGCCGGCGGCTGGAGGAGGCCGAGCGCGGCGGCGCCCCGCGCGGCACCGACCCGGTGGTGGTCGTGGGCATGGGCTGCCGCTACCCGGGCGGTGTCACCTCCCCCGAGGGGCTGTGGCGGCTGGTGGCCGACAGCACCGACGCCGTGACCGCGCTGCCCGCCGACCGCGGCTGGGACCCGGACGTGTACCACCCGGAGCCGGGCACCCCGGGCCGGACCTACGGCCGCGAGGGCGGGTTCCTGCACGACGCCGCCGACTTCGA
>NZ_JBFAXR010000114.1:0-27602 GCF_040680895.1 Streptomyces sp. NPDC051940
CCGGACGGGGCGCTGTACGTCCTGGACTACGGCACCGGCGGCGGCAACCAGGCGCTGTGGCGCATCCGTCCCGTCCCGTCTACGGCAACCCCCACTCCACCCCCGCCGCCCCCTGCTGCGCCAGCAGCTCGTTCGCGCGGCTGAACGGGCGGGAGCCGAAGAAGCCGCGGTCTGCGGACATCGGGGACGGGTGGGCTGACTCGATCGCCGGGAGGTTGCCCAGGAGTGGGCGTAGGTTGCGGGCGTTGCGGCCCCACAGGATCGACACCAGTGGGCGGCCCCGGGCCGCCAGGGCACGGATCGCCTGTTCCGTGACCTCCTCCCAGCCCTTCCCCTGATGCGAGTTCGGCGAGCCGGGGCGGACGGTCAGCGACCTGTTGAGCAGCAGCACCCCCTGCTGCGTCCACGGGGTGAGGTCGCCGTTGGACGGGCGCGGCAGGCCGAGGTCCGTGTGCAGCTCGCGGAAGATGTTCTCCAGGCTCCCGGGCAGCCGCTGCACCTCGGGCGCCACTGAGAACGACAGCCCGACCGGATGCCCCGGCGTGGGGTAGGGATCCTGGCCCACGATGAGCACCCGCACGTCGTCGAAGGGCTGCTGGAAGGCGCGCAGCACATGGGGACCGGCCGGCAGATACGTCCGCCCCGCGGCGAGCTCCGCGCGCAGGAAGTCGCCCATCGCGGCGACCCGTCCGGCCACCGGCTCGAGGGCCTTCGCCCAGCCGGCTTCGACGATTTCATGGAGAGGTTTCGGCATAGCCGCTCACCCTAGTGGCACCCATCGACAACGAGATCATCCGGCCCGGTCGCCCAGCCCCCCGACCCGACCCGACCAGGCCAAGCCAAGCCAGGCTCGACGAGGCCAGGCCACCAGGCCGGATCACCCCTCAGATCACCGCCGCCCGTACACACAGCACGTCCGGAAGATGCGAAGCCAGCTGCTGCCAGCTCTCCCCGTCGTCCGAGCCGGCGAACAACTCCCCGTTGCGGTTGCCGAAGTACACGCCCGCCGGGTCCGCGTCGTCCACGCACATCGCGTCGCGCAGCACCGTGCCGTAGTGGTCCTCCGCGGGCAGGCCCCGGCTGAGCGGCTCCCAGGTCGCGCCCGCGTCAGACGTCCGGTACACCCGGCACCGGCGGCCCGCCGGGACGCGGTCCGAGTCGGCCTCGATCGGGAACACGTAGGCCGTGTCCCCCTGGTGCGGGTGCGCGGCGACGGCGAAGCCGAACGTGGAAGGCAGTCCGTCGCCGATGTCCTGCCACGTGGCACCCGTATCGTCGCTGCGGTAGACGCCCCAGTGGTTCTGCAGATAGAGCCGGTCGGGGTTCACCGCGTCCCGTGACACCTTGTGCACGCACTGACCGAACTCCGGGAACTGGCTGCCCTCCGGCAGGAACACCGCCTGCACCCCGGAGTTGGACGGCGCCCAGCTCTTCCCGCCGTCCGTGGTGCGGTACACGCCGCCCGCCGACACCGCGACCGTCACCGCCGCGGCGTCCCGCGGATCCGTGACCACCGTGTGCACGGCGAGGCCGCCGCCGCCCGGCTCCCACTTCTCGCGGGTCGGGTGGTCCCAGAGCTCCCGTACGAGCTCGAAGGTCACCCCCCGGTCCTCCGAGCGGAACAGGCCGCCGGGCTCCGTGCCGGCGTACACCACGTCCGGGGCGGCGGGGCCTGCCGGGTGGAGCTGCCAGACGCGTTCGAGGGAAGTCCCGGTGTCCTTGGGGTATTTGACCGCCGGCTCGTCGGGCTCCTGCCAGGTCTTCCCGAGGTCGTCGGAGCGGAAGACCGACGGTCCCCAGTGCGAGCTGTCCCCGCCGACCAGCACCCGCGGAGTCCCGCCGCGGGTGTCGATGCCGACGGAGTAGACCGCCTGTGCGTTGAAGTGCGGGCCGTCCAGTTCCCAGGCGCCGTTCGTGCGCCGGCCGAGGAACAACCCCTTGCGTGTGCCTGCCGCGAGCAAGACATCAGACACGCTGATCCACCTCCGAGACGTCGCTGTCCAAGTGCCTCACATCGTGCACCCACCCACTGACAACTCGCCCCAACTCCGGCAAAACCCCAGCTCACGGCGCGTGCCAGCGCCGGCCGCCGCAGCTCCCGGCTCAGTCCCGGACTCAGTCTCAGACTCAGCGCCGGCCCAGTCTCAGACTCAGCGCCCGGCTCAGTCCCGGACTCAGCGCCCAGCTCAGTCCCCGACTCAGCGCCAGACTCCGCGCCCGACTCAGCGCCCGACCCCCCTCACAACAACCCCCGCATCCGCCCGATCTCCGCCGTCTGCTGCGCCACCACGTCGTTCGCCATCTGCTCGACCATCACGTTGTTCCCCTTGCCCAGCACATCCGTGGCCATCGTGATCGCCCCCTCGTGGTGGGTGATCATCAGCGTCAGGAACAGCTCGTCGAACGCCTTCCCCCGCGCCCCGCGCAGCTGCTCCAGCTGCGCGGCCGTGGCCATCCCCGGCATCGAGGCGTGGTCGTGGCCGTCGTGCCGGTGGGTGCCGTCGTTCTGCTCGAGCCAGCCCTTCATCGCCCGGATCTCCGGGCCCTGTGCGGCGGCGATGCGCTCGGCGAGCTTGCCCACCTTGTCGGACGAGGCCCGGTCGGCGGCCAGGTCGGTCATCACGAGGGCCTGCTCGTGGTGCTTGATCATCATCTGGACGTACGCGTAGTCCGCGGCGTTCGGGGCGTCGTCCTTCCCCGCCTCGGCGGCCTCCTCGGGGGAGAGGGTGCGGCCGGATTCGCCGGGCTTGCCCGGCTGGATGACCGCGGGGCCGCCCTTGCCCCCCTCCTTCGCGTCGTCGTCGGTGCACCCCGTGAGCGCGAGGACGGCTACCGCCAGCAGGGCGGACAGGCTTCGGGCGTACGACACGATGGCCTCCCGGCGGACGTGCGGCGTGGACATGACGTTCCTAGCACGAAGCGGGCGGCCGGTGTTCGTGATCTTTGATTACAGGTTTGTTGCTACCTATTGAGCTGTACATGAGAAACGAAATACTGCAGGGGCTACCCCCCACCCAACTCCTAGTGGAGACAAGGGAGGACGACGTGACGTCGTTGCACACCACACGCGTGCGGCGCAGACATCTCGGCGTGGCCACCGCCGCGATCGGGCTGTTCGCCTCGCTGTTCGTCGCCGGTCCGGCGGCGGCGGTACCCGACCCCGGGGTGCCGAAGCCGGCCGACGCGCTCAGCGCGACCGAGAAGGCCGAGGCCAAGGCCGCGATAGAGGCGGGTGAGTTCCCCGGCGTGGACGAGGTCGTCCACAGCGCCAACATGCGGCATGTCGCGAACGTGCCGCAGCACGCGCTGACGAGCCTGAACTCCGACATCGCCTTCCAGGGGGACTACGCCTTCGGCGGCAACTTCAACGGCTTCACCGTCTACGACGTGAGCGACCCGGCGGCGCCGAAGATCGTCAGCGAGGTGCTCTGCCCGGGCTCGCAGAACGACATCTCCGTCTCGGGGAACCTGCTGTTCCTGTCCACCGACTCCTCGCGCAGCGACAACTCGTGCTCCAGCACGTCGCTGCCGGCCACGGAGAAGGCGGCGTGGGAGGGCGTCAAGGTCTTCGACATCACCGACAAGGCCGAGCCGAAGTACGTGGCCGCCGTCGAGACCGCCTGCGGTTCGCACACGCACACCCTGGTTCCGGACGGCAAGAACGTGTACGTCTACGTCTCGTCGTACTCGCCGAACAAGAAGTACCCGGACTGCCAGCCGCCGCACGACGGCATCTCGGTCATCAAGGTGCCGCGCGGCGCGCCGGCGCAGGCGGCGGTCGTCGACTTCCCGGTGCTCTTCCCCGACGGCGGGAACAAGGGCGGTCCGACGATCTCCACCACCACCGGCTGCCACGACATCACCGCCTTCCCGAAGCTGAAGCTGGCGGCGGGCGCGTGCATGGGCGACGGCATCCTGATGGACATCTCCGACCCGGCCAAGCCGCGGGTGATCGACCAGGTGCAGGACGACAAGAACTTCGCGTTCTGGCACTCGGCGACGTTCAGTGAGAACGGCCGCAAGGTCGTCTTCACCGACGAGCTCGGCGGCGGCGTCGGCGCGACCTGCAACGAGAAGACCGGACCCACGCAGGGCGCGGACGGCATCTACGACATCACCGGCACGGGGGACGCGCGCAAGCTCGTCTTCCGCAGCTACTTCAAGATCGACCGGCACCAGGCCGCCAACGAGAACTGCGTCGCCCACAACGGCTCGCTGATCCCGGCGGACGGGCGCGACATCATGGTCCAGGCCTGGTACCAGGGTGGCGTCTCGGTCTGGGACTTCACCGACTCCGCCCACCCGAAGGAGATCGGCTACTTCGAGCGGGGGCCGATTTCAGCCACGGAGGAGGTCGTGGCCGGCTCGTGGTCCGCGTACTACTACAACGGCTACATCTACTCGAACGACATCCGTAAGGGCCTCGACGTACTGAAGGTCAGCGACGCCCTGACGGACAGCGCGGAATCGGTGCACCTGGGCGAGCTGAACGCCCAGACCCAGCCCGACTACCGCTGATCCACGGCATCGACAGCACCCACCGGCCTCCCGCCCGCGGCACCGTCCGCGGGCGGGAGGCCGCGCTCCCAGGCCAGTCCGTAGCGGTGGAACAGCTCCGCGCGCAGCCGGTCGTGCGGCATGGGGGCGCCCGGCAGCAGCAGGGCGAACACGGTGCCCATGAGCAGTGCGCGGAGCATCGGATAGTCCGCGTCGGGGTCCGGTGAGCCGTACGCGACCACCGTGGCGCGCAGCAGTCCGGCCAGGCGCTGCTGCTCCTCGCACTGGATGAAGCCGTCCGCCTGCAGGATGCCCGCCATGTGCTGGCGCATCAGCACCGGATGGTCCATCGCCAGCCCGAGGATCGCGTCGATCGCGCGGGCCAGCAGCTCCTCGCCGTCGTCGGTGTGCGGCTCGCGGTCGAGGGCGGCGGCCAGCGTACGGTGCATCAGCCGGTGTACGGCGGACTGGACCAGTTGCCGTTTGCCCGGGAAGTAGTAGGAGATCAGACCGCGGGCCGAGCCCGCCCGGTCGGCGATGTCGGCCAAGGTCGTCGCGTCGTACCCGCGCTCGTCGACCAGCTCGACGGTGGCCTGGAGCAGTCGCTCTCGGGAACGCCGCCGCAACTCTTCGTTGACCGAGGGGCTGCGGGGGGACATGCTTATCTCCTGCGTTGACTGGCTGATGGCCAGTATACTTTCCGAGGCTCAAGGGGCCCGTGTGTCCACTGGTTCCCTGCGTACTCGGTGGGGTCCGGGCGGAGCGGGGGACCGTCCGGACCCCACCGGCACAACTCCGGTTTCTCCGGGGTCACGGGAACAACCACCCGCATCCGTCCGTTGTCCAGTGTGAGGCCCCGCGTTCCCCCGTCGCGGGGCCTCACCAGTTTCGCCGGGGGCGATAGGGTCCTGCCATGCCCACGACCGCAGTGATCTTCGACTTCTTCGGCACGCTCACCCCCAGCACCCCGTCCGCGGTGTGGGACCGCCACGCGGCGCGCAGCGCGGCCCCGTTGGGCATCGCGGCAGACCGCTGGCGCAGAGCCTTCGACGAGTCGTTCACCGAACGGGCGGTCGGGGCACTGGGCGACCTGGAGCAGACCGTGCGCGAACTCGCCCGCCGCTGCGGCACGGAGGCGGACGACGCGGCCGTCGCGGCGGCCTGCGCGGCTCGTACGGCCGCGCAACGCGAACTGTTCGTGCCCCGCGACGACGCACTGCCCTCGCTCGCACGCCTGCGGGCGGCGGGGCTGCCGGTCGGCGTACTCAGCGACTGCACGGTGGAGCTCTCCGAGGCATGGGCGTCCCTGCCGCTGGCGCAGGCAGTCGACGCACGGGTGCTGTCGTGCGAGGAGGGGCGGCGCAAGCCCGACGCGGAGCTCTTCCGCACCATCGCCGGGCGGCTCGGGGCGCGGCCGGAGGACTGCCTGTACGTGGGCGACGGCGGCGGCGACGAACTCACCGGGGCCACCCGCTGCGGTATGACGGCCTACATGCTGCGCGCGGCCGACTGGGCGGCGAACGACGCCCACGGCCGCGAGGACGGCTGGCCGGGCCCGTTCCTGGGCTCGCTGACGGAGGCCGTCGACCTCGTCGTCCCGGCCGGGCGGCCCGCGTGACGGGCACCGACGCGCTGCTGGCCCGCTTCCAGGGCGAGTTGAAGGGGGCCGTTCCCCTCGAGGCGCTGTGGCTGCACGGATCGCTCGCGCTGGGCGACTACCAGGAGGGCGTCAGCGACATCGACGCGGTCGCCGTCCTGGCGACGCCCCTCACAGCCGAGCAGCGGCGCGCGGTTGTAGCGCTGCACAGGACGCTGCTCCGCGAGGTGCCGCTCGCGAAACACCTGCACTGCAACTACGTCGTCCTCGACGCCTGGGCGGACGTCGCCCGCGACCACCTCAACTGGTCGTACGGGGGCTTGCGTCCCAAAGCGATGAGCCTGGTCTGGCGGCGCGAACTGCTCGCCGGCGGCCTTACGCTCCACGGTCCGACGCCGGCCGGCATCGTGCCCGAGGTGACGGACGCGGCCCTCGCCGAGTACATCCGCACCGACCTGCGCGAGTTTCTGCTCCCGGCCGCGCGCAAGCGCCGCATCTGGCGGAAGGACATGTGGGTGGACTACGGTCCGCTCGCCCTGGCCCGCGCCTCGGTCACCCTCCGGGACGGCCGGATGATCACCAAGCGGGAGGCCCTGGACGTCCTCACGCAACTGTCGGCGCCCGCCGCCCTGGTCGACGACATCCGCGCCCGCCGCTACGGGCACCCCGCGCAGAAGGGCCTCCTGTGGCGCCACCGCCGCGCCCGTCTGACCCGCACGTTCCTCCGTACGACGATCCCGCAGGTCCTCGCCTGACCGCTCCGGACCGACCGGCCCGTCTCACGGCACCAGCGTCAGCACCGGCCGCAGTCCGTCCGGCCGTTCCTCGACCGGCAGATGGTCCACCGGCAGATACGCGCAGCCCGCCGCCTCGGCGCCGCCGTCCGACCTGCGCTCGTCGCCGACCATCAGCACCTCCGCCGGCGCGAGACCCAGCTTGCCCCAGGCCAGCTGGAAGATGCGGGGGTCGGGCTTCGCGACGCCCACCTCGTACGAGAAGACGTTCGCGTCGATGTACGGGGACAGGCCCAGCGCCGTGAAGACAGGACGCCAGTCGAAGCCCACGTTGCTCACCACCGCGATCCGTGTGCCCCGCTCCCGCAGCGCGGCGAGGACCTCCAGGGCGTCCGGATAGAGCCGCCACGCCGCGGGCTCGAAGGTCCGGTCGTACAACGCGTCGTACAGCCCCGGCCACGGCAGCCCCACCTCGCGGGCCAGTCCGGTGAACGCGGCCCGGTGCCGTTCCGCGCTGTCGTCGCGGGTCCGCCAAACCTCCGCGAGATGCTCCGGCACCGCCCGCGGCGGGGTGCCGCCGGGGACCGCCCCGGCGACGTCCAGCCGGTCGCCCCAGAGGCGTACCTCGTCCTCCGGCACCTCGATGCCGTGCCGGTCGAGCACCGCGCGCAGCCAGCTGCGGGCCGACTCGATACGCAGGAGGGTGCCGGACGCGTCGAAGAGCACACCGTTGATCGTCATGATCGCGACCCTAGGCCGAGTCTCTCGTAGGCGACAAGGGAGCCCCCCACCACGACCGCGCCCAGCAGCCAGCCGCCGACCACGTCGCTGAGCCAGTGCACGCCCAGGTACAGCCGGGTGAGGCCCACCCCGAGGACCGATACGGCGGCCAGCGAACAGGCGGCCGTCCACAGCCGGCGCGGGGGACCGTACTGGTGCAGCAGCCACAGCAGCAGCCCGCAGGTCACCACGGCGCTCATCGCGTGGCCGGAGGGGAAGGCAGCGTACTGGGCGCTGTCCACCGGATCCGGCCAGCGCGGGCGCTCGCGGCCGACGGCCGCCTTCAGCCCCTGCTGCAGCACCCAGCCGACCGCGCCGGTGGCGAGGATCCAGCCGGCGAGGAACCGTTCCCCGCGCCACAGCAGCCACGCCGCCGCCGCGAGCAGCAGGGCGCGCATCGTCCACGGATCCCACACCCAGTCCGTGAGGACCCGTGCGGTCTCCGTCCAGCCGGGAGAGGACACCGCCGAGTCGTGCAGGGCGGTGGCCACCGTTTCGTCGGCGGAGTCCAGCGGCCCCCAGTCCCCGGCCACGAGGGCCAGCAGCAGGACGAAGGCGGCGGCGAGCCCCGCGAGCAGCGGGCGCGTACGCGCCCGGCCCACAGGGCGGGAGTCCAGCGTCGGAACGGGCATATTCCGATCCTCGCGCACGCACCCCTGTCAACGCCACGGTGGCACCGTCACGAGGCACTACGCCAGCGCGCTCAGCCCCGGACCGAACGCCACCATCAGCGGCACCACGGGCACCAGCGTGGCCGACGCCGTCACCCGCAGCCGCTGCTGCCACGGCAGCCGCGGCTCGTGGGACAGCAGCCGGTCGACCCGCTGCGGCACCTGGGCCAGGAAGGGGGAGCACGGGTCGAAGACGCCACGGTCCTCGTTGAGTTCGACCAGCGCGCTGGCGACCGTCATCCGCCCGAAGCGGCGCGACGCCACGTCGTCCGCGGCCAGTTCGCACAACCGGTGCACCTCGTCGCGGAAGGCCGCGAACACCGGCACCCCGGGGAAGCCCGCCGCGAGCGCGCCCGCGCAGTACAGCAGCCAGTGGTGGCGGGCCCGCGAATGCCCGTGCTCGTGCGCCAGTACGGCGTCCAGCTGCCGCTTCTTCAGCCGGCGCAGCGCGCCGGTGGTGATGATCAGCCGGCCGGACGCCCCGTCGGCGAGCCACCACACGCTGGGGCGCTCTCCCTCCAGTACGACCAGGGGGCCGCGGGAGCCCTCCTCGCCGGGCAGCCGCGGCGCGCGCTCCCGCAACTCCGCCCGCCGCCTGCGCCGCTGCCGCCGCGCGGTCCACATCTCGCGCACCAGCATCACGCCCGTCCACGTCCCGCCGCCGGCGAGCGCCAGGGCCAGCAGCGCCGCCCAGCGCCCGCCGCCGAGCCCGTACACGGCGACGACGTCACTGGGGGCGGGGGCGAAGAGGGAACGGCGTACGTCGTGCCACGCCGCGGCCGCGCTCAGCGTCATCGCGAGCAGGCAGCACAGCAGCACCGCGGCCACCACGCACTGCCACACCCACAGCGCCAGCACCGGCTCGCGGTCCGGCCACGAGGCGAGGCGCAGCAGCCGTGGAGCAAGGGCCGCCGCGATACCGGCCAGCACCAGCAACGCGAACGGGATCACCATGTGATCAGCCTATTGACCGCCGGCAGCCCGCAGATACGGGCACGACCCGGAAGTGACGCAGGACTCACGCCGAGTCGCCGTCCCTCTCACATGCCGAGAGGGCGCGCGGACATCGCCCAGCACGGCCATCACATACCGGGCGGCACGGCCGTCACATACCGAGCAGCATCACGAACATCCCCACGCCCATCGCCACCCGGCACCCCGCCACCAGCTCCGCCCGCTCCCGCAGCCTGCCGGAGGACACCGTCACCGGGCCCGCCCCGCCACCCGCCGCCACCAGCCGTACGCCGGAGCGGAGCACGTACACCAGGTAGTAGGCGAGCAGCGCCCCCGTCAGCAGGGGGACGCCCATGCCGGTGTGCCGCGCGTGCGGGCCCGCGGCGCCCGCCGCGAGCGCCATGTAGACCATCGCCAGCGCCCCCACCGCATGGTGCAGATGGAGCGCGGCGTGCCGCAGCGGCAGGACGGCGTACACGGCGGCGGCCGCGAACACCACGGCGTACACCCCCGTCGTCCACGGCCGCGGGGCGAACACGGACGCGGGGACGGCCATCGCCGCCATCCCGATCCCCATCAGCGCGTCCTGCCCCGCCGCCCGCCGCTGGTTCGGTGCCGCGACGGCCGTCCTGTGCAGGCAGTACGCGCCGACGGTCACGCACAGGGCGACCAGTAACCAGCCCGCGAGCGGTGGTCCGTGCATCACGACTCCCTGGAGTGAGGCGACCCGGAGAGGATGCCCGGACAGCTCCCCGTACACGGGAGCGCACAGGGGCAGAGGGGGAGCGCGCCTGACCGGGAACACGACCCCCGGGCCGCCCGGGGGTCCGGGGGCCGCCTCCCGGAAGAACGAAGTACGCTCCCGCCATGACCACCGCCGAAACCGCCATCCGCAGCGCGGGCCCCGACGACGTACCGGCCCTCGTCCGCCTCATCGAGTCCGCGTACCGCGGCGACTCCAGCCGCGCGGGCTGGACGACGGAGGCCGACATCCTCGACGGGCAGCGGACGGACGACGAGGGCGTACTGGCCGTCCTCGAGGACCCGGTCAGCCGGATGCTCGTCGTCGAGCGCGACGGCGGGATCGTCGCCTGCTGCCAGCTCGAACACCGCGGCGCGCACGCCTACTTCGGCATGTTCGCCGTCAGCCCCGCCCTGCAGGGGGCGGGCATCGGCAGGCAGGTGCTCGCGGAGGCCGAGCGCTACGCGGCGGCCGAGTGGGGCACCACCGAGATGCACATGACGGTGATCTCGGTGCGCGAGGACCTGATCGCCTGGTACGAGCGGCGCGGATACCGGCGTACGGGGGAGACGAGCCCCTTCCCGTACGGCGACGAGCGCTTCGGCATCCCGCGCCGCGCGGACCTGTGCTTCGAACTGCTGGTGAAGCCGCTCACATAGAGCGGCTCACACTGAGCAGCTCACGTAGAGCAGCTCAGGTGAGCCGCTCACGCCGTGAAGCGGGCCGAGCGCTTGATCTCCGGGTAGTCCGTGTAGACCCCGGCCACCCCGAGCCCGCGGGCGATCTTCAGATGCTCGACGGTGTTCACCGTCCACGTGAGCACCCGCAGCCCGGCGGCCTGGGCCGCCTCCACCCGCTCCAGCGTCAGCCGGCGGATGTTCAGCGAGACGCTGGCCGCGCCGACCGCCTGCGCGCGGTCCACGATGTCGGGCCCGTAGCGGCTGGCCACCAGCACCGTCGGCACCCCGGGCAGCAGGGTGCGGATCGCGTCCACCGCCTCGTCGTGGAACGACACGACGGTGACCCGGCCCGCCAGGTCCAGCGCGCGGACGGACTCGGCAAGGGTCTCGGCGGCCGCCAGGTCCTTGATCTCCACGTGCAGCGGCGCCTTGACGGCCTCGACGACCTCCCGGAAGACGGGCACGCGCTCGCCTTCCCCGGCGTCCAGCTTGCGCAGTTCCTCGAGGGTCAGATCGCCGATCGTCCCGTGACCGTCCGTGGTGCGGTCCACCTCGGCGTCGTGCATGACGACGAGGTGGCCGTCCTTGCTGAGGTGGAGGTCGAGCTCGATGGCGTCCATCCGTTCGCGGTCGGCGCGGACGAAGGAGCGCAGGGTGTTCTCCGGCTCGACACCCATCAGCCCACGGTGCCCGATGGTCAGAAATGACACAGTTGTCTCGCTCCTGTCTGCGGTGGCGGATCAGCTCGCGGAACGGCGACGAGCCTAGGCCATTTCGCGGGGATCGACCCCGGCCCTGCATCGGCCGTATGACCGTTCTTCACACCGGCGAGCCCCAGCACCACGCCGGTGATCACGGCGCAGACAAGGACGGATCGCGTACTCACGGTGACCTGACTACCGCTCCGCGTCGCCGCGGTGCCACTCCGTGTCACCCGAAGGTGGGCGTGCCCCCGATTCGGGTGACGAGGACCGGTGCCCGGGCGGGAACGGGTCAAAGGAGGCCGGGCGGCGGTCGGCGACAGGAAAATCGGCGCCGATGTGACGTGATCGCAGCAATATTTCCGTCAGATCCACTTGAGTGTGATCGTCGTACACGGATACGGTGTCCGCACAAGAGGTTCTCCTTGGAGGAGTCAGTGATGACGGAAATTCTTGCCCCTGAGCGCGTGGACGGCGGTGTTCTGCCTGTCGACGGTTCGCCCGCCGGCGGCCGGGTGGTCGACCACCCCGCCTGGACCCGCCTCAAGGCTGCCGTCGAGGAGATCCGCCCCTGGCAGTCCAAGGACGGTTCCATCGACTTCGCGGCCGAGGGTGCCCCGGCCCGTAAGGATGCCGAGGACGCGGTCGGCCGGGTGGCCGCCGCGGTGCGCGAGCTCGCCCCGCTGCTCCCGCACGACGCCGCGTACCACGAGGCGCTCGTGGTGGACCTGGGCCGCTGGGCCGAGGGCGGTTTCGAGGTGCCGGACTTCCTGGACTCGCTGATGGCGTTCCAGCCGGCGGGCCACCGCGAGGACGGCCTGCAGCACCTGGTCGTCTTCCCCATGTACACGCAGAACGGCAACCCGGACCGCAATGTGGAGGCCGTCGTCTTCCGCGTCGTGTGGCCCGACTGGCTGGCCGAGCTGGAGGCCACCCGTTACGACAACCCGCTCTTCCTCGGCATCACCTTCGAGGACTTCACCGCGGGTTACGACACCAACTCCGCCGTTCTCTTCCCCGAGACGGTCGCCGTGCGCGAGGTTCCGGAGCGCTTCAGCTGGGGCGCCATCTTCTGCGACCGCGAGGCCGCCCGCTTCCGCAAGGTGATCAAGGAGACCGTGCAGATCACGGGCCTGGAGCTGACCGAGGTCGCCGAGGGGCTGCTGCAGGACCAGGAGCGCGCCGAGAAGGCGTTCGTGCTCTGGGACATGATCCACGACCGCACGCACAGCCACGGCGACCTGCCGTTCGACCCCTTCATGATCAAGCAGCGCCAGCCGTTCTGGATGTACGGCCTGGAGGAGCTGCGCTGCGACCTCACCGCCTTCCACGAGGCCGGCAAGCTCGCCGACGAGGGCCTGGACCGGGGCCGTGACGTGCAGTACGCGGTGCTGATGGACCGCATGTTCCGCTTCCCGCTCACCGGCGACCGCACCCGCAACTACGACGGGATGGGCGGCCAGCTCCTCTTCGCCTACCTGCACAAGCACGACGCCCTGCGCTGGACCGACAACCGTCTGTCGATCGACTGGGACCGCGCCCGCGAGGTCACCGAGATGCTCCGCAAGGACATCGAGACCCTCTACCGCGACGGCATCGACCGCCCGAAGCTGGTGCACTGGTTCAAGGCCCACGAGCTGGTCTCGCAGTACCTCGCCCCGCACCCGGGCTCCGTGTGGGCCAAGGGTCCCGACGCTCTGGATCTCTCGCAGCCGCCGCGTAAGCTCGTGGATGAGGTGCTTCCGGACGAATTTCCGCTCAGCATGTTCTATGAGGCCCTGGCAAAGAAGCTGCGCGGAGTGATCGCCTCCACCAAGGGGATCACGGCGGCCGGCGACCAGAAGATCGCCGCGTGAGCGAGCGCAGCGGCGAGGAGGCGAAGGTCATGACCGCTCCGAACAACGGAAACGGCGGCGGCCCGCTCGAGGGCGCCGTGGTAGCGGTGGCCGGAGCCGGTGGCCCCGCGGGCAGCGCCGCGCTGCTCGCGCTGGCGGCCGCCGGCGCGACAGTGGTCGGCTGCGACGCGGACCCGGTCCGGCTGGCCAAGGCGGTCGACGCCGCCAAGTTCGCCCACGGCGGCGCGCCCGTCACCGGCGAGATCGTCGACCTGTTCGACCTGGAGGCCACCCGCCACTGGGCCGAGCGCATCGAGAAGGACCACGGCCGCATCGACGGCCTGATCCATCTGGTGGGCGGCTGGCGCGGGGCGAAGTCCTTCGGCGACACCGACCTGGCCGACTGGGACACCCTGCACAACCTGCTGATCCGCACCGTGCAGCACACCTCCCTGGCCTTCGAGGACGCTCTGGAGCGCAGCGGCGGCAAGGGCCGGTTCGTCCTGGTCAGCGCCGCCGGTACGGCCAACCCCACGGGCGGCAACGCCGCCTACGCCGCCGCCAAGGCGGCCGCCGAGGCCTGGACCCTCGCGCTCGGCAGCGCCTTCAGGAAGGCCGGCGGCGAGGCCGGTCCGCCGGCCGCCGCGGTGATCCTCGTCGTGAAGGCGCTCGTGCACGACGCGATGCGCGCCGAGAAGCCGGAGGGCAAGTTCCCGGGCTTCACCGACGTCAAGGAACTCGCCGAAGCCATCACCGGGGTCTGGGACAGGCCCGCCGAGGAACTGAACGGAAGCCGCCAGTGGCTCACGCCCCAGAAGTGAAATTCGCGTCGAAGACCGACGCGAGGCAGCGCCACAGCACCCAGGTGCGGGGTTTCGCCAGCGACAACTACGCCGGCATCCACCCGGAGATCCTCGCCGCGATCGCCCTCGCCAACGGAGGCCACCAGACCTCCTACGGCGAGGACGAGTACACCGACCACATCCAGCAGGTCTTCCGCAGCCACTTCGGCGGCTACGCGCAGGCGTTCCCGGTCTTCAACGGCACCGGCGCCAACGTGGTCGCCCTGCAGGCGCTCACCGACCGCTGGGGCGCGGTGATCTGCGCGGAGAGCGCGCACATCAACGTCGACGAGGGCGGCGCCCCCGAGCGCGTCGGCGGGCTCAAGCTGCTCACCGTTCCCACCGACGACGGCAAGCTCACCCCCGAGCTGATCGAGCGCCAGGCCTGGGGCTGGGAGGACGAGCACCGGGCCATGCCCCAGGTCGTCTCGATCACCCAGTCCACCGAACTGGGCACGGTCTACACGCCCGACGAGGTCAAGGCGATCGTCGACTTCGCCCACGAGCGGGGCATGAAGGTCCATCTGGACGGCGCGCGGATAGCCAACGCGGCGGCCCATCTGGACCTGCCGATGCGGTCGTTCACGAACGTCGCGGGCGTGGACGTCCTGTCGTACGGCGGCACGAAGAACGGCATGATGCTCGGCGAGGCCGTCGTCGTGCTGAACCCCGACGCCGTCCGGGCGATGAAGCACCTGCGCAAGCTGTCCATGCAGCTGGCGTCCAAGATGCGCTTCGTCTCGGTGCAGTTCGAGGCGCTGCTCGCCAAGGACCTGTGGCTGCGCAACGCCCGGCACGCCAACACCATGGCGAAGCGCCTGGCCGCCGGCGTACGGGCGGTCGACGGGGTGGAGATCCTCTACCCGGTGCAGTCCAACGGCGTCTTCGCCAAGCTGCCGCACGACGTCTCCGTCCGGCTGCAGAAGCAGTTCCGCTTCTACTTCTGGGACGAGTCGGCCGGCGTCGTCCGCTGGATGTGCTCCTTCGACACCACCCCCGACGACGTCGACACGTTCGTCGAGGCCGTGGCCGAGGAGATGAGCCGCGCCTGAGACACGGCGGCCGGTGGCGGTGTCCCGCCGCCGGCCGCCGTACGCCGTGTCAGGCGCCCGACGGCGCCGGCGCGGTGCCCCCGAGGTGGCGGGGCAGCCACCAGCTGTCCTCCGGACCCCTGGGCTTGTCCGGATACGCCCTCTGGGCGGCCTCCAGCAGCTCCTGGACGCGTTCCTTCAGACGAGTCGTGAGATCGTCCGTGGCGGCCGTCTGAAGGGCCTGGATGGGCTTGCCGACGCGCATGGTGACGGGGAAGTGGTTGCGGCCGAAGTCCCGCGGGCGTCCCTTGGTCCAGATCCGCTGGGTCCCCCACACCGCCATCGGCAGCAGCGGGACGCCTGCCTCCTGGGCCAGCCGGGCGGCGCCGTTCTTGAAGCCCTTCAGCGTGAAGGACTCCGAGATCGTCGCCTCCGGGAACACGCCCACGATCTCGCCGGACCGCAGCGCCGTGAGCGCGTGCTGGTACGCCTGCGCGCCCTGCGACCGGTCGACGGGGATGTGCTTCATCGCCCGCATCAGCGGCCCCGACACCTTGTGCCGGAACACCGACTCCTTCGCCATGAACCGCACCAGCCGCTTGGCGGGGCGGGCGGCGTAACCGCAGAACACGAAGTCCAGATAGCTGATGTGGTTGCTGGCCAGCACCGCGCCCCCGCGGGCGGGAACGTGCTCGGCGCCCTTCAGGTCGATCTTCAGGTCCAGTGCCTTGAAGAGCCCCAGTGCGGCACCGATCACCGGTCGGTACACAAGCTCTGCCATCGTTCAGCGGATCCCTTCTCCGTCCCGGAGATGAGGGCTCCTGGCGGAAGTTACGCGTGCGTAGGTTTCGATTGCCTGATCTTTACCCAATCAACGCCCGGGGCCAAGCCGTACGGCATCCGGTGCGGCGAGACCTTCGTCACGGCCTGCCTCCAGCGTGCTGCATCCTGGAGGACATGGCGATACGGCTGACCGCACAGGAACTCGGCGTCCAGGCACTCGGGGAACGAGCGAGCCTGGTCCAGTTCTCCAGCGCCTTCTGCCAGCCCTGCCGCGCGACCCGCCGGGTACTCGCCGAGGTCGCCGCGATGGTGCCCGGAGTGGCGCACGTCGAGATCGACGCGGAGGCGAGGCTGGAGCTCGTACGCCGAATGGCCGTGCACTCCACGCCGACCGTGCTGGTGCTGGACGCGTCCGGCGCGGTGGTACGACGGGCGGCGGGCCAGCCGCGCAAGGCCGACGTCATCGCGGCCCTGGGGGCGGCGGTGGCGGAGGCCGCGCCCGCCGTGTCGCCGGAGCCGTAGGCAACGTCACAGTTCGTCCGGCTTGAAACCGGGGGAGGCTCTGGGTGTACTGGCGAGTAATATTCTGGTCGGTGCCCCGGGATGGCCCGCCCGGAAGCCGCCTGCTAGGGCGCATATGCTGCCAACACGGCAGTTTCGATGACGAGGCAGTAGGAGAGCCGGCGTGACCCTGAGGATCGTTGTCCCTGTGAAGTACGTGCCCGATGCCACGGGTGATCGGCGTTTCGCCGAGGATCTGACCACGGACCGGGATGCGGTCGACGGTCTGCTGTCGGAGCTGGACGAGTACGCGGTGGAGCAGGCGCTGCAGATCGCGGAGGCGGCCGACGAGGCGGAGGTCACCGTGGTGACGGTGGGTCCGGAGGACGCGCGGGACGCGCTGCGCAAGGCGCTGTCGATGGGCGCCGACAAGGCGGTGCACGTGGAGGACGACGACCTGCACGGCACGGACGTGATGGGGACCTCGCTGGTGCTGGCGAAGGCGCTGGAGCACGTCGGGTTCGATCTGGTGGTGTGCGGGATGGCCTCCACCGACGGCACGATGGGCGTCCTTCCGGCGATCCTCGCCGAGCGCCTGGGCGTGCCGCAGGTGACGCTGCTGTCGGAGGTGTCGGTCGCCGGTGGTGTGGTGACGGGCAAGCGCGATGGCGATGTGGCGTCGGAGCGGCTTGAGGCGTCGCTGCCGGCGGTGGTGTCGGTGACGGATCAGTCGGGTGAGGCGCGCTACCCGTCGTTCAAGGGGATCATGGCGGCGAAGAAGAAGCCGGTGGAGTCCCTGGACCTTTCCGACCTGGACATCGACGCCGAGGCCGTGGGTCTGGCGGGTGCGTGGACGGCGGTGGAGTCGGCGGCGGCGCGTCCGGCGCGCAGTTCGGGCACGATCGTCAAGGACGAGGGTGAGGGCGGGAAGCAGCTCGCCGAGTTCCTCGCGGGCCAGAAGTTCATCTGAGCCGTCCCCCCTCCCCATCTTTCTTTCTGCACAGGAGATTTGATCAGTCATGGCAGAGGTTCTGGTTTACGTCGATCATGTGGACGGTGCGGTCCGCAAGCCCACGCTGGAGCTGCTGACGCTGGCCCGTCGGCTGGGTGAGCCGGTCGCGGTGGCGCTGGGCGCCGGCGCGGCGGCCACGGCCGCGGTACTGGCCGAGCACGGCGCGACCCGCGTGCTGACCAGTGAGGCGGCGGAGTTCGCCGAGTATCTGGTGGTGCCGAAGGTCGACGCGCTGCAGGCGGCGGTCGCCGCGGTCGGCCCGGCGGCGGTGCTGGTGCCGTCGTCGGCGGAGGGCAAGGAGGTCGCCGCCCGGCTGGCGGTGCGGATCGGCTCCGGTCTGATCACCGACGCGGTCGATGTGGAGGCGTCCGAGGAAGGTCCGGTGGCCACCCAGTCGGTGTTCGCGGCGGCGTTCACCACCAAGTCCCGCGTCTCGCACGGCACCCCGGTCATCACGGTCAAGCCGAACTCGGCTCCGGTGGAGGCGGCGGCTGCGGCGGGCGCGGTGGAGGAGCTGGCGGTCTCGTTCTCGGCGGCGGCGACCGGCACGAAGATCGTGGGGCGTACGGCGCGGGAGTCGACCGGGCGGCCGGAGCTGACCGAGGCGGCGATCGTGGTCTCGGGTGGTCGTGGGGTGAACGGTGCGGAGAACTTCGCGCTGATCGAGGCCCTGGCGGACTCCCTCGGCGCGGCGGTGGGCGCGTCCCGGGCCGCGGTGGACGCCGGCTGGTACCCGCACTCCAACCAGGTCGGCCAGACGGGCAAGTCCGTGTCACCGCAGCTGTACGTCGCGGCGGGTATCTCGGGTGCGATCCAGCACCGGGCGGGCATGCAGACGTCGAAGACGATCGTGGCGATCAACAAGGACGCCGAGGCGCCGATCTTCGACCTGGTCGACTACGGCGTGGTCGGCGACCTGTTCCAGGTCGTCCCCCAGCTCACCGAAGAGGTCACCACCCGCAAGGGCTGATCCCCCGGAACCGAAGCAGGCCCTCCACCATCTTCCGGATGGGGAGGGTCTGTTCGGCTTTACGGGGGTGGCGGATCATGCGGGGGGTCTCCTTACGGATTCCGGAGTACAGCTGGCTGCCCCGGGACGCGCGGGTCTGGGCGGTGGCCGGATGGGGCACGCCGTTCCCGTACATCCGTATCCAGCTCTACGGGGCGCTCGTGTGGGTATCGGTGGCGGCCGGATTCGTGGGCTGGCGCTGGGGGTTGCTGATGAGCGCCGTGGTCGGCGTGACCGCGCTGGCAGCCTGGCCGCTGCGCCGTCGCTACAGCACGCGGATGCACGGGCAGTGGATCGGTTTCGACCGCGACGCGGTGCGGGTGATCTCCGCGCCCGCGTCGGAGGCACCGGCGGTGGAGTTCACGATGTCGGCCAGGGGCGCGGCCCTGCTCGGCAAGGAGGAGTCCGCCGCGTGCTTCGAGGCGGCCAGGGGGATCGTGCGCGCCTACACCGCCGAGCGGTGGAGGCGGGTGCCGCTGGGCGGCCCCGACGCGGAAGTCGACCACTGGCGGATGGAATGGGACTCGCCGCTCCTCCACCTTTTCGCGGGGGCGGCCGATCCGCTGCTGCTGGTGGTGCGGGACGCGGCGGGCGCGTGCGTCCTGCGGGTGGACCGGCCGAAGGCGCGCCGGCCGGCGCGAGCGGCGGTCCGGCGCCCGCGGACGGAGCGCTGGTGGACCACCGCCGCCCGGGCGCTGTGGCGGCGCTGGAAGGAGCGGGCGAGGCGCCGCAAGGGTGACCTGCGGGACCACCAGGTACGGATGCTCCACGAGATCGGTGCCGTGCTGCGCACGCCCGTACCCGGGGTCGGTGCGTCCGAGGTCCGGGTGCCCAGGGAGCTCCGCGTACCGGCCTCGGACCTGCGGACGATCTGCGCCCTCGGTGCCGTCCCGGCCCGGCTGCTGGAGGCCGAGTTCGACGATCCGCGGCAGGTCTCGGAGGCCCCCGTCGACGTGGGTCTCGACCTCGGCGCGGTACGGGCGTGGCCGTCGCGTCTGGACGAGGTGCCGCTGGCGCAGCTGGCCAAGGCCGACCGCTCCTGGGTGGCGGGCGTGCTGCGCGACGACCTGCGGGCCGAGATGTTCCGGGAGCGCCGGCTGGACACGGTCGATCCGGAGCACCTCAGGGCCTGGCACCGGCGCTGGCGCATGATCGTCACCCGGTACGAGGTGCGCCGGCACACCCCGGGCGCGCGCAGGTCGCGGGCGGTGAGTGCCGGGCGGCAGAAGTTCGACCTGCTGCCGGTGCACAGAACGCTGAGCGAGACGGGCGCGACGGCGCTGAAGCTGGTGATCACGGCGACGGACGTGTTCCACGACCCGCTGCGCGCGGCGCTGGCCGAACCGCTGGACCTGTCGGCCGCACCCTCGGCCCGCCGCCTGCCGTGGCCCCGCGGTGTGACCGCCGCCCGGGTGGCGAACGCGGTCCTGTTGTGGGTGCCACTCCTCGTCATGCTCGGTTCGCGGCTGTCCCGCTGAGCCCCGTTGACGGCCCCCCGGCCACGGGCTACGTTTCGCTTCAACAGTTTGTTGACGAATGGGGAGCGTGGCAGTGCACGGCAACACGGTGGCGACGACGTTCGAGGTCTCCGTACGGACGCGCATCGGCGCGTCCCTGGCCGCCGTGGACGCCGAGCTGACCCGCCGCTACCCCGGCGACCCCGGCACCCGGCAGCCCGTGCACACCGTCTACGTCCCCGGCGACGCGTACGCCGCCGGCACCGTCCGCGCCTGGGGCGACCGGGCCCTGGCGCTCCTCGACGAGCACGCCCCGGACCCGGGAGCGCTCGCCGCCGTGCTCGGGCTCGACGAGGAGCTCGCCGCGCCGGTGTACGAGCGGGTCCGCGCGAAGCTGGAGCGCGAACCGGTCGAGGACCTGCGGATCGACTTCGAGGACGGCTACGGGCCGCGGCCCGACGACGAGGAGGACGAGCACGCCGCCCGCGCCGCCGCGGTGGTCGCGGCCGATGGCCGCACGCCGTACATCGGGATCCGGATGAAGTGCATGGAGGCCGCCGTGCGGGACCGCGGCATCCGCACGCTCGACATCTTCCTCACCGGACTGATGAACGCGGGCGGCCTGCCCGACGGTCTCGTCCTCACCCTGCCCAAGGTGACGTACGCCGAGCAGGTCACCGCCATGGCGCGGCTGCTGGAGGAGTTCGAGAAGGCGCACGGGCTGGCCGCCGGCCGGCTGGGCTTCGAGATCCAGATCGAGACCACGCAGGCCGTCCTCGGCCCCGACGGGACCGCGACCGTCGCCCGGATGATCGACGCCGCCGAGGGCCGGGCCACCGCACTGCACTACGGCACCTTCGACTACTCGGCGGCGTGCGGCGTGAGCGCGGCTTACCAGTCGATGGACCATCCGGTCGCCGACCACGCCAAGGCCGTGATGCAGGTCGCCGCGGCAGGGACCGGCGTACGGCTGTCCGACGGCTCGACGAACGTGCTCCCCGTCGGCGGCACCCGCCAGGTGCACGACGCCTGGCGGCTGCACCACGACCTGGTCCGCCGCTCCCTGGCCCGCGCCTACTACCAGGGCTGGGACATGCACCCCGGTCATCTCCCGACCCGGTACGCCGCCGTCTACGCCTTCTACCGCGAAGGGCTGGCCCAGGCCGCCGACCGGCTGGCCGCCTACGTCGCGAAGGCCGGCGGTGCCGTGATGGACGAGCCGGCCACCGCCCGGGCCCTGAGCGGCTATCTGCTGCGCGGCCTGGACTGCGGCGCGGTGGACGCCGGGGAGGTCGCCGGGCTCACGGGCCTGGACCGCGGCGCGCTCGACCGGCTGGCGGGGCGCGCCGCGGCCTCGTGACCTCAGTAGGCGAGCCTGACGGTCACGTTGATCGTGCCGTCGTGCGGGACCTTCAGGATGTGCATCCGCCGGCTGCCGTCGCGCAGATAGCTGACCGAGGACGCCGCGATGGCCGCGGCGCGGGGCCCGCCCCAGCGGATCCGTACGACACCGGACCCGCGGTGCAGGTCGATCCCGGTCGCCGTGGCCGCGGCCGAGCCGCCCCACGGCACGGTGGTGCCGTCGGTGAAGACCACCCGGTCGGATGCCCGAAGGATCAGCGGCATCGTCTCGGTCGCGGCCGAGGCCGCCCGTACCGACCGCTGCACCAGCCCGTCGCTGACCTTCACGTCGGTGACGACCGAACCGCTGGGGGTGCCGAAGCGGAAGGCGTACGGGTCCCCGCCGAAGAACTGCGCGGCCTGCGGGCCGTCCGAGTCCGGGACCTGGCCGGGCAGCACGGTGGCCCACAGGCCGTAGTCGTTGTCGTTCAGTGACTGGATGACGGTGCCGGCCACCGGGTGCCACAGGAAGCTCAGCCCGGTGCGCGCCATGGTGGTCGGCCGGGTGCCGAGGTAGGCGCCCAGGTAGACGTTCGGCCGCCGGACGTACAGGAAGTGCTGGCCGCCGTCGGTGCGGTGCTCGGTGAAGTTCTTCGAGGCCAGGTAGGGCAGGGCCGCGATCGCCTGGTCCTTGGCCTGCCCGGTCGGGTACCGCTCGCCGTACAGGGCGTGGGTGAGGATGCGGGGGGAGGTGTCCTTCTTGACCAGGCCCGGCACCGGCGAGGTGTCCGCGGCCCAGGCGGCGCGCGCGGCGGCCAGGTCCTCCCGGGCGGACAGGAACGCTCCCAGCGCGGGCACGGCCGGGACGAACTGGGCGTTCAGCGCGGTGCGTTCCGGGTCGGGCCGGGTGTCGTCGTAGGCGCGGGAGCTGGTACGCGTGGACGGCGCTATGTTGCAGAACCAGCCGGCGCCGTCGGGCTCGCGCAGCAGGTTGTAGCCGAGCCAGTCCGTGTACCTGGCGGCCATCGTCACCAGGTTGGTGTCGTCCGACTGGCGCCAGGCGTCGGCCAGTTCGGGCAGCATCACCTCGAAGTTGTAGTTCATGTCCATGCCGCCCACCTCGTAGAAGAAGCCGGCCGGGCTCTGCCCGTGCTCCGCCAGCCGGACGAAGGCACTCGTCAGCTGCGTGCGCAGGGCGGCGTCGGGATTGGTGCGCAGCGCCAGGGCCGCACCCGCCAGTCCGGCGGTGACCTGGTTCGCGTAGTGGATCGGGGTCTGCCACACACCGCCGTTGGCCGGGTCGAGCAGCCAGGTCATCGCCCCGTGCAGCGCGCCGGCGAGCTGGGTGCGCCGCGTGGGCAGCAGGTTGGCGTCCTTGAGCAGCACGTGGGTCTTGCTGAGATAGCCGAGCGCGAAGCCGGTCGCGGGGAGGGAGTGCTCACCGGCGCCGTACTCGGGCCAGGAGCCGTCGGAGTGCTGCAGGCCCAGATAGTGGCCGAGCGCCGCGTCCAGCCCCGCGAGCAGCGCCGGGTCGCCCGTGTACGGGTTCCAGGAACGGGTCTTGGTGAGGAACCAGGCCAGCGTGTACACGTGCTCCTGGACCCGTGCGTTGTACGTCGCCGAGGGCGTACGCCACCAGCCGCCGCCCATGAAGCCGAAAGTCGAGGGGTCACTCCCCTCGATGTCGCCGACCATGGCGGAGAGGCTCACCAGGTAGGGGGCGAACCGCTGTTCCTCGACGGCGAAGGCGCGCCGGTCGGGCGCTCCCGGGGGCAGCGGGGCGAGGGGCGGCAGGCTGCCGGCGGCCAGCGCGCGGGACGCGGGCAGGGCGGCGAGAAGGCCCGCGGCGCCGGCGGCGGTCAGCAGGGTGCGGCGCGACAGGGGGGTTGCGTACGTCACAGGGCGGCTCCTGAGAGGTGGGCTGTGTTCACGCTGACGGGGTGGGAAAACCGTTCCGCTGATCGGAAACGGTCGTCGCACCGGGAGCCGTCGTCAAGGTGCTAATACGAATTACCACTGGGGAGTTGTCCTCGCCGGGGTTCGTCGCCGGCCGCTGGGGGAGCCGCCCCGCCCGGCGCCGGGCACACGGAAGGGCCGGAGGGAGATGTCCCTCCGGCCCCGGAATCCGGTGTGTCAGCTCTGCCGCAACGGCGGCATCGGGATCGGGATGTTGTAGTGCGTGGCGCCCGCGCCGACGCCGCCCTCGCAGGTGTTGGGCGGCTGTGTGCCGATGCCGCGCGTCGAGGGCTTCTCGGCCGCCCAGAACATGTAGCCGAGCATGCCGCTCGTCGCTCCGACGCCGTTCGGTGCGACGTTCTGGACGAAGCTCCCCGTCAGGTACTGCAGGGAGTTGATCAGGTCCGTGCACTCCGCCATGGTCCGGTTGCCGTAGCCGATGTACAGGCCGCCGGTGAACTTGGCGGGGGCCAGTGGCAGGACCGGCGGCGAGTACTGCGGCTTGCCGTCCACGTGCTCCTGCCAGTTGGCGATCGCGCCGTCCACGGAGGGCTGGCGCGCCGGCACCATCGCGTTGGCGTAGTCCAGCACCGGGGCGTCCGTGCGCAGCCAGTCCTGGGTGGCCTTGCGGTTGATGCCGATCAGCCAGCGGTCGCCCGCCGCGGTGTCGATCGTCAGCCGGGAGGCGTGCTTGGCGCCGGTGGCGTCGTACGGGTGGACCGAGCGGTAGGCGTCGATGAACGCCTGCAGGCCGGTGAGGTTGGGGTCCGTGTTCTGTTCGTAGTCGATCTCGATGCCGACGCCGAGCTGGGTGGCCACCTCGGCGGCGTTCAGGCCGAGCTGGTGGGCGTTCTGCGCGAGCGCGGCGTCCCACTCGTCGGTGTAGGTGATGCCGCCGATCGAGAGCTGGACGCGGACGCCCTTGGACTTGAAGTAGTTCACGATGTCGGGCGTCATCCCGCGCGGGACGCCGTTCACCGTGCCCGCGTCGTTGGTCTTGTTGAGCAGCTTCAGCGGCTCGACGAAGCTGAGCACGATCAGGTTGACCGACGGACGGCCGTCGCCGCGGTCGATCAGCCAGTGGTTCTTGGAGTCGAACTCGGCCACGGACCGCGCCGTGGACCAGGTGCAGTAGTCGTCGCTGCAGTGCCAGGCGCCGTAGATCTGCAGCGGTGTGGCCGCGGTGGCGGTCGCCGCCGAGTTGAGGGGCACGATCAGGCCGATGAGCAGCCCGAGGGCGAGCAGGAATCTGTGCCGCACGCTTCCTCCTGTGGGGGGCTGGACCGTGGGGGGCGATCGAATGGTATGGACCAAAGTGGTGGGCGGCAAGAGTGCGTACCGGACGGTCTGTTGTGGTCGGTGCTCTGTGGTCGTGCTCCGGCCGGGCCTCGGCGCCCTGTGGTTGTGTCCGCGGGCCGCGGCGCCCTGTGGTCGTGCTCCGCAGCTCTCGGCGAACATCGCGGTGCGGTCCGGGCGATGCCCGTAGCGTCCGGGAGATGACGGAAGCGCTGTACGACGCTCATGCGGACTGGTACGAGGACTACATCGCGGCGGCCGACTTCTACGCCGAGCAGGTGCACCCCCTGCTCGAGGGGCTGCTCGGCCCGGGGGAGGGTGCGTGTCTGGACGTCTGCTGCGGCACCGGCGCCCGCGCCCCGGTGCTGGCCGCGCTGGGGTGGACGCCGGTCGGGGTGGACCTCTCGCGCGGTCAGCTGCGGCACGCGGCCCGGCGGCTGCCGGTCGCCGTGGCCGACGCGGTGGCGCTGCCGGTGGCCGACGCGTCGGTGCCGGCGGCGGTGTGCGTGCTGGCCAGCACGGACGTGCGCGACTATGCGGCCGTGACGGCCGAGATCGCCCGGGTGCTGCGGCCCGGCGGGCGGTTCGTGCACGTCGGGGTGCACCCCTGCTTCGTGGGTGCGTTCGCGGACTGGAGCGAACGGCCGACGGTGGTGATCGACGAGCGGTACGCCGACCGGGGCCACACCCGTGACGCCTGGAACCCGGAGGGCGTACGGGCCCGGGTGGGCGCGTGGCACGTACCGATGGCGGAGCTGCTCAACGGGGTCACCGGCGCCGGGCTGCGGCTGGCACGCGTCGCCGAGCGGGGGCGGGGCGGGGTGCCGGAGCTGTTCGGGCTGGTGGCGGTCAAGCCGGGGTGACCGGGGGCGTCGCGGGGCGCGGCCGGCTCACTCCGGCGGGAGTTCGCCCGAGCCGCGGGCGATCAGGCGGGTGGGGATCTCCACCCGCTTCGGGGCGTCGTGGTGGCCGTCCAGACGGCGGAAGAGGGTCTCCGCCGCGGTACGGCCCAGCGCCACGGGGTCCTGGGCGATGACCGTGATGCCGGGGGAGAGGAGGTCGGCCAGCTCGAAGTCGTCGAAGCCGATCAGCGCGAACCGCCGCTCGGCGGTGGCCAGATGGCGTACGGCCGTCACCGTCACCCGGTTGTTGCCCGCGAACAGCGCCGTCACCGGCTCGGGTCCGTGGAGCATCCCGGCGAGCGCGGCGCGCACCCGGTCCGGGTCCGTGCTGCCCATCGACACCCAGGACGGGTCGGCCGGCAGCCCCGCCTCGGCCATCGCGTCGTGGTAGCCGCGCAGCCGCTCGGCCGCCGTGTGGATGCGGACCTGGTCGCCGATGAGTCCGATCCGGCGGTGCCCGTGCGCCACGAGGTGCGCGACGGCCGCGCGGGCGCCGCCGTAGTTGTCCGAGAGCACCGCGTCGGCGTCGATGCGGCTCGCCGGGCGGTCCACGAAGACCGTGGCGATGCCCGCCTCTATCTCCGGCTCCAGATAGCGGTGGTCGTCGCTGGCCGGGATGATCACCAGGCCGTCGACGCGGCGGGCGCACAGGGCCAGGGCCAGCTCCTCCTCGCGCTCCGGGTCCTCCGCGCTGGAGCCGTTGATCAGCAGCGTCTCGTGGGCCCGCGCCACCTCCTCCACGGCCCGGCTGAGCGGGGCGTAGAAGGGATCCGCGAGGTCCTCCAGCACCAGGCCGATGCTCGAGGTGCGGCCCTTGCGCAGGATGCGGGCGCTGTCGTTGCGGCGGAAGCCGAGGGCCGTGATCGCGTCCCGGACCCGGCGCTCGGTGTCGGGCGTCACGCCGGGCTCGCCGTTCACCACCCGTGACACGGTCTTCAGGCCGACGCCGGCGCGGGCGGCGACGTCCTTCATCGTGGGGCGGTTTCCGTACGGGCGGCGGGACTGCTGTGTCACGTCCGTCTTCCTGTCAGCGGGGCACGTGCGCTCGATCATAGGGGCTGGACAACGTTGTCAACGGCAGGGGAGACTGAGCTCTCCGCTTCTGTACGCCCTCGGCGTCCGCCGCATCCGTTCCCCTCCAGGAGCCCCCACGATGAGTCACGACCTCGCCGCCGCCCTCGATATCGGGGGTACCAAGATCGCCGGTGCGCTGGTGGACGCCGGCGGGCGGCTGCTGGTGCGGGCCCAGCGTCCCACGCCGGCCGGGCAGGACGGCGCGACGGTGATGGGCGCGGTGGCCGAGGTGCTCGGTGAGCTGCGCGCGGCGCCCGGGTGGCAGCGGGTCGCCGCGGTCGGCATCGGCAGCGCGGGGCCGGTGGACGCGTCGGCCGGGACGGTCAGCCCGGTGAACATCCCCGGGTGGCGCGGCTTCCCCCTCGTCGCCGAGGTCGGCAAGGTCGTCGGTGACCTGCCCGTGGTCCTGGTCGGTGACGGGGTGGCGATGACCGCGGCCGAACACTGGCAGGGTGCGGCGCGGGGGCGGGACAACGCGCTGTGCATGGTCGTGTCCACGGGGGTGGGCGGTGGTCTCGTGCTGAACGGGCGGCTGCACACCGGGCCCACGGGGAACGCGGGCCACATCGGCCACATCAGCGTCGACCTCGACGGGGATCCGTGTCCGTGCGGGGCGCGCGGCTGCGTGGAGCGGATCGCCTCCGGGCCGAACATCGCGCGGCGCGCCCTGTCCCTGGGGTGGCGGCCGGGGGCGGACGGTGACGCCTCGGCCGCGGCGGTGGCGGCGTCCGCGGCCGGTGGTGATCCGGTCGCCTTGGCGTCCTTCGACCGGGCCGCGCAGGCGCTGGCTGCGGGGATCGCGGCTACGGCGACGCTCGTCGAGGTCTCCCTCGTGGTGGTCGGGGGTGGTGTGGCGGGGGCGGGTGAGCTGCTCTTCGGGCCGTTGCGGCGGCATCTGAAGGGGTATGCGGTGCTGTCCTTCGTGGCCGGGTTGGAGGTGGTGCCGGCTCGGTTGGGGGTGGATGCGGGGTTGATTGGGGCGGCGGGGGCGGCCGCGGGGGCGCGGGGGTTGTGGGCGGTGGGGTGAGGTTCGCGGCCCTGGGCCGCGGAGTTCCGTTGCGGGGGCTGCGCCCCCGGGCCCCCATTGCGGGCTGCGCCTCGCTTGTCGCGCCTGGACGGCGCTCGGCCTCAAACGCCGGCCGGGCTGGGTTCGGGCCGCTCCCCCTGACGCCTGGCGGCGGGCGTTGTCGGCGCTGCGCGCCTCGGC
>NZ_JBFAXR010000115.1:0-27372 GCF_040680895.1 Streptomyces sp. NPDC051940
GTCCGGGTGACCACGCATCATGAGGTACAGCGGTCGACATGTTCCGCAAGTGGCGGATGCCGCCCAGTCTACCGGTAGCCACCGACAGAATGGCGGTTTGCCGGGCCCTGTATCCCTCTCAGCGGCGACGGGGGGTGTCCGTCCGACTCCCCACACACGCTCCGGGCCTCCGGGAGCGTCTGGCAGCCATTGCGGGCTTCGCACTGTCAAGGAAACGATAGTGTGAGCGAGATCACGCGCCGCGGCGAGTTTGCGCCACCCCCGTACGGCCCAACCACGGGTATCGCCGGGCCGAGGCGTACGCGTCGCCCGCGCGGCCCTAGCCGTACGTGTCGCCCGGACCCACGCTGCCCGGCGCCCGCAGCCGCCCGTACCGCTGCACCGGCCCGCCCGGGCCCTGCACCTTGATGAACTTCACCGTGCCCGGACCCAGATCGTCGTTCAGCCGGCGCAGCAACTGCGGCGCCAGCAGCCGCAACTGCGTCGCCCACGCCGTGGAGTCGCACCGCACCACCAGCACCCGCTCGTCCTCGTCGTACGACGACGGCACCGCGTGCTGCGCCACCTCCGGCCCCACCAGCTGCGGCCAGCGCCCCATCACACCGCCCACCGCGGCCGGCGCCTCCCAGCCCCGCTCCGCGATCAGCCGGCTGATCGCCGCGCCCAGCGGCAGCGGATCCCGGCCGTCCGAACGCGCGCCGGAGCGCAGGCCCCCGCGCTTCGCCTGCTTCTTCTGCTGCGCCGCCGCGCCCCGGGCGCGCGCCTGCTCCTTCGCGGCACGCAGCGCGACCCGGGCCAGGTCGATACCCGAGGGCTCCTTCGATCCGGCGGACTCCTTCGGCTCGGCCGGCTGGTCGCTCATACGGGCCTGACCTCGCCGTCCGACACCGCGAACCGCACCCCCGACAGCACCGGCGGCACATCCTCGTCCACCGCCGCCGTGATCAGCACCTGCTCCGCCGGCGCCACCAGCTCCGCCAGCCGCGCCCGCCGCCGCGCGTCCAGCTCCGCGAACACGTCGTCCAGCACCAGCACCGGCTCCACCCCCTCCGACGCCAGCAGCTCGTACGACGCCAGCCTCAGCGCCAGCGCGAACGACCACGACTCGCCGTGCGACGCGTACCCCTTCGCCGGCAGCTCCCCCAGCTTCAGCACCAGATCGTCCCGATGCGGGCCGACCAGCGTCATCCCCCGCTCGATCTCCTGCTTACGGGCATCCGCCAGCGCCGCCATCAGCAGCGCGAACAGCTCCTCCCGCGACGACGCCCCGGCGATCCCCTCACCCACCGACGCCCGGTACTCGAACCCCAGCGGACCACCACCCGGCGCCAGCTGCTCGTACGCCTTGTCCGCCAGCGGCTGCACCGCCGCGATCAGCTCCAGCCGCTGCGCCAGCACCTCCGCGGCCGCCCGCGCCAGATGCTGGTCCCACACGTCGAGCGTCGACAGATCCAGCTGGCGCCCGCCGTGCCGGCGCGCCATCGCCGCCGTCTTCAGCAGCGTGTTCCGCTGCTTCAGCACCCGCTCGTAGTCGCTGCGCACCCCGGCCATCCGCGGATGCCGCGCCACGACCAGATCGTCCAGGAACCCCCGCCGCTCACCCGGATCGCCCTTCACCAGGGCCAGATCCTCCGGGGCGAACAGCACGCTGCGCACGATGCCGAGCACATCACGCGGCCTGACCTGCGACGATCTGTTGATACGGGCCCGGTTCGCACGGCCCGGGTTCAGCTCCAGCTCCACCAGCTGCTGCCGGCCCTCGTGCTCCACCGCCGCCCGGATCACCGCCCGCTCGGCGCCCATCCGCACCAGCGGCGCGTCGGACGCCACCCGGTGACTGCCCAGCGTCGCCAGATAGCCGACCGCCTCGACCAGATTCGTCTTCCCCTGGCCGTTCGGACCCACGAAAGCAGTGACGCCCGGGGCGAGGGAGACCTCGGCCCGGGCGTACGAGCGGAAGTCGGCCAGCGAAAGATGCGTGACATGCATGCTGCGGAGCCGACCTCCCCCAACCTGTGGACTACTTCTTCGCCTCGACCGCGTGGCCGCCGAACTGGTTGCGCAGCGCCGCGATCATCTTCATCTGCGGCGAGTCGTCCTGACGCGACGCGAACCGCGCGAACAGCGACGCCGTGATCGCCGGCAGCGGAACCGCGTGGTCGATCGCCGCCTCCACCGTCCAACGGCCCTCACCCGAGTCCGCCGCGTACCCGCGCAGCTTCTCCAGGTGCTCGTCGTCGTCCAGCGCCCGCACCGCCAGATCCAGCAGCCAGGAACGGATGACCGTACCCTCCTGCCAGGACCGGAAGATCTCACGGACGTCCGTCACGGAGTCCGCCGCCTCCAGCAGCTCCCAGCCCTCGGCGAAGGCCTGCATCATCGCGTATTCGATTCCATTGTGGACCATCTTCGCGAAATGCCCGGCGCCCACCTTGCCCGCGTGGACGCTGCCGAACTCGCCCTCCGGCTTCAGCGCGTCGAAGACCGGCTGCACCTTGGCGATGTCCTCGCCGGAACCGCCGTACATCAGGGCGTAGCCGTTCTCCAGGCCCCACACGCCGCCGGACACACCGCAGTCCACGAAGCCGATGCCCTTGGCCTCGAGCTCCGCCGCGTGCTTCTCGTCGTCCGTCCAGCGCGAGTTCCCGCCGTCCACGACCACGTCGCCCGGCTCCAGCAGCCCCGACAGCTCGTCGATCGTCGCCTGGGTCGCCTCACCCGCGGGCACCATCACCCACACCACACGGGGAGCCTGCAGACCGTCCACAAGATCCTTCAAGCTGGGGACGTCCGCGAGATCCTGGTTGCGGTCGTACCCGATGACGGTGTGACCTGCGCGGCGGATGCGCTCGCGCATGTTGCCGCCCATCTTGCCGAGACCGACGAGACCGAGCTCCATCACTGACCCTTCGTAAGCGCCTACGTATCCGCCCCGAGCCTACGCCGGGCCGTACGGGCCCGCTCAGCGGCTCGAAAGCCGCCGTACGGGCCCGGGGACTGCATGTGCCGGCCTGCGTCAGCCGCTCAGCCGCACCGGCATGATCAGGTACTTGTACGCGTCGTCCGCCTCCGCGTCCACGGCCGGACGGCCGCTCAGCAGCGCCGGCTTCGTCGACGTCGTGAAACTCAGCTGCGCCACCGGGGAGTCGATCGCGCTCAGCCCGTCCAGCAGGAACGTGGGGTTGAAGGCGATCGAGATGTCGTCGCCCTCCAGCGTCGCGTCGACGCGCTCCACAGCCTGAGCGTCGTCGGAGGAACCCGCCTCCAGCGTCAGCACGCCCTGCTCGAAGGACAGCCGCACCGGGGTGTTCCGCTCGGCCACCAGCGCCACACGCTTCACGGCCTCGACGAACGGCGCCGTCTCGATCACCGCGACCGAGTTGAACTCCGTCGGGAACAGCGTCCGGTACTTCGGCAGATCGCCCTCGAGGAGACGCGTGGTGGTACGGCGGCCCGCGCCCTCGAAACCGATCAGGCCCTCGCCCGCACCCGAGCCGGACAGCGCCAGGGCGACCGTGTCCCCGCTCGTCAGCGACTTGGCCGTGTCCAGCAGCGTCTTCGCCGGGACCAGGGCCACCGCGGAGATGTCCGCCGTCTCCGGCTTCCACAGGAACTCGCGCACCGCGAAGCGGTACCGGTCCGTGGAGGCGAGGGTGACCGTGTCGCCCTCGATCTCGATGCGCACACCGGTCAGCACCGGCAGTGTGTCGTCCCGGCCCGCGGCGATGGCCACCTGGGCCACGGCGGACGCGAAGACCTCACCGGGGACGGTGCCCGTGGCGGTCGGCATCTGCGGCAGCGCCGGGTACTCCTCCACAGGAAGGGTGTGGAGTGTGAATCGCGAGCTGCCGCACACGACGGTGGCGCGCACCCCGTCCGTGGAGATCTCCACAGGTCGATTGGGGAGGGCGCGGGAGATGTCGGCGAGCAGACGCCCGGAGACCAGGACCGTCCCCTCCTCCTCCACGTCCGCCTCGACGGAGACGCGGGCCGAGACCTCGTAGTCGAAACCGGAGAGGCTCAGCTGGCCGGACCCCTCGGAATCCGCCTTCAGGAGCAGTCCCGCCAGGACCGGCACCGGGGGGCGGGCCGGCAGGCTGCGGGCCGCCCAGGCCACCGCCTCCGCGAGTACGTCGCGCTCCACCCGGATCTTCACCGAGACCGCCTCCTGCTGTTGCCGGCACTTCTTGTCTGCAGGGGACCAGTCTGACGTACCGGACTGACAGCTGGGGCAGGTCCGGCGTCAATGCTCGTCCGGCCCGCCTGTCGCGTCGTCCCCACGTTGTGCACAGCACCCGCTTCGAAGCGAGGTCCGGGCTAGATATCCGTAGAGGTAGTAGTAGGCCCTGTGGATACCGTGGAAAACCCTGTTTGCGCAGGTCAGGCCCCGTTTTTTACCCACAGGGGATGTGGACGTCACCGGTGGACAACCCGGGCCTTCTGTGGACGCCGCCGCGTTGTGCACACCTGATTCACAGGGGAGGGGGAGTTGTCCCCAACTTGATCCCCAGTTTTACCCACGCTTCCCACAGGCCAACCCACCACTTCGGTGTGACCGCTTTCACACGCACCGGTGAAAGGGCGCGTTGTGTTGCCGAACAGTGGACAGAGGTGTGGACAGCGTGTGTACAGAATCGGTTCCCCTGTGGGTGACCGACGGTCTTCGGTGGACAACCGGGTGGGGACGAACGCCGCCCGATCCGTCATCCCCAACCTGTGGACAGTCCTTGACCACAAATCCCCAGGGGGATGAGCTGGATCTTCTTCAGTTATCCCACACCCGTCCACACGGGGGTGTGGGCAAGATGCGTCATCCCCATGGTGTGGACGGTCCATTCGCCACAGTCGTGTGGATAGCGGGGCCGATGGGCCTGCGAATCGAACAACGAAGAGGCCCCCAGGAGTTCGAACTCCTGGGGGCCTCGGTCGTCGAGGGCGCTGAGAGCGGCCGGCGGGCGCGCCTCAGCTGTTCTTGATGCGGTTCGTCAGCTCGGTCACCTGGTTGTAGATCGAGCGCCGCTCCGCCATCAGCGCGCGGATCTTGCGGTCCGCGTGCATCACCGTGGTGTGGTCGCGGCCGCCGAACTGGGCGCCGATCTTGGGCAGGGAGAGGTCGGTGAGCTCCCGGCACAGGTACATGGCGATCTGGCGGGCGGTGACCAGCACCCGGCTGCGCGAGGAGCCGCACAGGTCCTCCACCGTGAGGCCGAAGTAGTCGGCCGTCGCCGCCATGATGGCCTGCGCGGTGATCTCCGGGGACGCGTCCTCGCCGCCGGGGATGAGGTCCTTCAGCACGATCTCCGTCAGGCCCAGGTCCACCGGCTGGCGGTTGAGGGAGGCGAAGGCCGTGACGCGGATGAGGGCGCCCTCCAGCTCGCGGATGTTGCGGGAGATCCGCGAGGCGATGAACTCCAGCACCTCGGGCGGGGCGTTGAGCTGCTCCTGCACCGCCTTCTTGCGGAGGATCGCGATGCGGGTCTCGAGCTCCGGCGGCTGGACGTCGGTGATCAGGCCCCACTCGAAGCGGTTGCGCAGCCGGTCCTCCAGGGTGACCAGCTGCTTGGGCGGCCGGTCGGAGGAGAGCACGATCTGCTTGTTCGCGTTGTGCAGGGTGTTGAACGTGTGGAAGAACTCCTCCTGCGTCGACTCCTTGGACGCCAGGAACTGGATGTCGTCGACGAGCAGGATGTCCATGTCGCGGTAGCGCTTGCGGAAGGTGTCCGCCTTGCCGTCGCGGATGGAGTTGATGAACTCGTTGGTGAACTCCTCGGAGCTCACGTAGCGCACCCGGGTGCCCGGATAGAGGCTGCGGGCGTAGTGGCCGATGGCGTGCAGGAGATGCGTTTTTCCCAGGCCGGACTCGCCGTAGATGAACAGCGGGTTGTACGCCTTGGCCGGCGCCTCGGCGACGGCGACCGCGGCCGCGTGGGCGAAGCGGTTGGAGGCGCCGATGACGAAGGTGTCGAAGAGGTACTTCGGGTTCAGCCGGGCGGTGGGCTCGCCGGGGCCGGTGGCCGGGGCGGGCTGGGCGGCGAGCGGGCCGGGGGCGCCGCTGGGCGCGGGCAGCTCGGGGCTGGTCATGGGCGCCGGCAGCTGGGCGCGGCCGGGGGCCTGCACCGGCTGGGGGCGCGGGGGCTGGGCGTACGGATCGTGTGCGGGCTGCTGCGTGCCGTAGTCGCGGGCGCCGTATCCCTGGGGGGCCGGGGTGCGGGGCCAGGCGCCGGGCTCGGGGCGGGGCTGGGCGTAGTCGGGGTAGGCCGGGCGGGCCGCGGGCAGCTCGTAGCTGTCGTACGCGGGCTCGGGCTCAGGCTGGTGGTGCTGCGGCGGCTGGTGGTGCTCCTGCGGCAGCTGGGGCCGGTGCGGGGGCTGGGGGGCCGCGGGCGGGTGCTGGTGGGGGTGCTGGGCCTGGGCCGGTACGGAGGGGGCCGGGGCGGCCGCGGGGGCGGGCTTCGGCTCGGCCTCCGTGGGGCTTACGGTGATCGCCAGGCCGATGGGCTGGCCGCAGGCACGGCTGAGGGCGTCGCTGATCACGGGGGCGAGGCGGCCCTCGACGACGCCCTTGGCGTATTCGTTGGGCACCGCGATGACGGCGGTGCCGGCCACCAGAACGAGGGGCTGGCAGTCGCGCAGCCAGCGCTGGTCCTGGGGTTTGACGTCCTCGCCGTCGGCGAGGAGCTGTTCCAGCACGCGTGGCCACACTGCGCCGAGATCTGCAGGTAGGTCAGCCACGGGGCACTCTCACTCACTCGCTCGGTCGGGGCGGCGCCCAGACGGGCGGGAACTTGTCACGGTAACCACCTCCCGGGGACGCGTTCAAGTTGTTGTCCACAGGGGTGTGTATGAATGTGGCGCGCCCTCCCCGGTTTGACCGGAAGGTACGGCCCCGCGTACCGTATCGAGGTCGAGTTGTCGACGGCTGCTGCCGCCTGCCTCCGATGGGCCAGGCGCCGTGGTGGATTCACCGGACCGGCGTATTGCGAGCTACTCGTGGGCGCACGGTGACAGCCGTTGGCGATCATTTCCGAAGTCTCGTCACCCGGCGAGATCCGAAGTTTGTTGGAGCCCCCGAGTGAGCAAGCGCACTTTCCAGCCGAACAACCGCAAGCGTGCCAAGACCCACGGCTTCCGGCTGCGGATGCGTACCCGTGCCGGCCGCGCCGTTCTGGCGAACCGCCGCAGCAAGGGTCGCGCCCGTCTGTCCGCCTGAGCCATTGGTCTCATCGTGCTGCCTTCCCAGCATCGGCTGAGGCGGCGCGAGGACTTCGCGACCGCGGTACGACGAGGTCGCCGGGCCGGGCGCCCGCTTCTCGTCGTCCATCTGAACAGCGGCAACGGCCCGCACGCACCGGGGGAGCATGCTTCCGCGGTGCGTGCGGGTTTCGTCGTGAGCAAGGCCGTGGGGTCCGCGGTGCAGCGGAATCTGGTCAAGCGTCGGCTACGTCACCTGATGCGGGACCGGATCGCCGGGCTGCCCCCGGGTAGCCTGGTGGTCGTACGCGCGCTGCCGGGGGCCGCCGAGGCCGGTTTCGACCGGTTGAGCGGTGACCTGGATGCGGCGCTGCGGCGACTGAGCGACCCCTCTCCGAAGAAGGCGCCGCGATGAAGTACCCGCTGCTGTGGTTGATCAAGCTGTACCAGTGGACCATCAGCCCGTTGCTGGGCCCGGTCTGCAAGTACTACCCGTCGTGCTCGCACTACGGCTATGAGTCGATCCGTGTGCACGGTGCGGTGAAAGGCACGGCCCTGACCGCTTGGCGCATTCTGCGCTGCAATCCGTGGTCGCTCGGCGGAGTCGATCACGTTCCGCCCCGTAAGCATCCGGTCTGGCACCAGCGTCTGCGTCTTCGGATCAGCAGCCGTAGGGGCGAGACGTCTGAGCCCAACGCCCAAGGAGCCTGATTCGTGGACACGGTCCTCAAGCCCCTTTATATCGGTGTTTCCTGGATCATCGTCCAGTTCCACTCTCTGTTCAGCCTCGTCTTCGCCGAGGACAGCGGGTTGGCCTGGGGGCTGTCCATCGTCTTCCTGGTCGTCGTGATCCGTATCGCCCTGATCCCGCTCTTCGTGAAGCAGATCAAGGCTACGCGGAACATGCAGGTCCTGCAGCCGAAGATGAAGGCGATCCAGGAGCGCTACAAGAACGACAAGCAGCGCCAGTCCGAGGAGATGATGAAGCTCTATCGGGAGACGGGTACGAACCCGCTCTCGAGCTGTCTTCCGATCCTCGCGCAGTCGCCGTTCTTCATCGCCCTGTTCCAGGTGCTGAACAAGGTCGCCAGCAACAAGGAAGTCGGCGTTCTGAACGCCGAGCAGGTCGAGCAGATGCGCTCGGCGCACATCTTCGGTGCCCCGATCGCGGCGAAGTTCCTGGACAGCGCCGCGAAGGTCGAGGAGCTGGGCTCCACGCTGCCGAACGTCCGTATCGTCACCGCGATCATGATCGTGCTGATGTCGGCCTCGCAGTTCTTCACCCAGCGCCAGCTGATGACGAAGAACGTGGACCTGACGGTCAAGACGCCGTTCATGCAGCAGCAGAAGATGCTGATGTACATCTTCCCGATCATGTTCGCCGTCTTCGGTATCAACTTCCCGGTCGGTGTCCTGATCTACTGGCTGACCACCAACGTGTGGACCATGGGCCAGCAGATGTACATCATCGAGCGCAACCCCACCCCGGGCTCGAAGGCGCAGGCGACGATGCTGGGCAAGCTGCAGCACACCGTGGTCAGGCACGGCAAGACGCGCACCCGGCGGGAGAAGGCGATCGTCAAGGGCATCGCCACCAAGAGCGGCCGGGACCGCAACGACGCCGAGCGGAAGTTCATCAACGGTCTGAACCTGGCCGGTCTGGTGGCGCAGGAGTCCGGTGTCGTGGAGAAGGGCGACGTGAAGCCCGAGGCGACCGTCGTGGAGGGTGGCACCACCCGGCGCCAGCAGCCGAAGCGGCAGACCAAGGCGCAGCGTCAGGCCGCCCAGCAGGCGAAGCAGGACGGCGAGACGGACGGCGAGGCCGACGACGAGCCGCAGGATGCCCCTCCCTCGCTGCAGAAGAAGCCGCAGCAGCCGCAGTCCGGGCAGCGTGCCCGGGCCACCGGTAACCCCCGTTCCGCCGGCTCCGGGAAGCGCAAGGGCGGCGGTCAGCGCCCCAAGCACCCGTCGTCGAAGAAGTAAGAAGGAGTCACGACGTGACGGAAACCGCTGAGGCGGCTGTGGCCGCGGACGAGACGGACGCGCTGTCCACCCTCGAGCAGGAGGGCGAGATCGCCGCCGACTACCTCGAGGGTCTGCTGGACATCGCGGACCTCGACGGCGACATCGACATGGATGTGGAGGGCGACCGCGCCTCCGTGTCGATCATCAGCGAGGACGAGGGCCGTGAGCTGCAGAAGCTGGTCGGCCGGGACGGCGAGGTGCTGGAGGCTCTGCAGGAGCTGACGCGGCTGGCCGTGCACCGGGAGACGGGTGACCGCAGCCGGCTGATGCTGGACATCGCGGGCTTCCGGGCCCGTAAGCGGGGTCAGCTGGTGGAGCTGGCGAACAAGGCGGTCGAGGAGGTCGAGCAGAGCGGCGAGCCGAAGAAGCTCAAGCCGATGACCCCCTTCGAGCGCAAGGTGGTGCACGACGCGGTGAAGGCCGCCGGGCTGCGCAGCGAGTCGGAGGGCGAGGAGCCCGAGCGCTGTGTGGTCGTGCTGCCTGCCTGAGCAGTCGCAGCGGCGGGCCGTGCACGGCCCGTAGAGCGTTGTCCGGCCCCGTCTGCCTCGCAGACGGGGCCGGTTCTTGTCAGTCTGGGTTTGTTCGAGCTTTCGATGGATTGAGGAGTCCCCGTGACGGAGTCAGCGGAGCTTCCCGCACCGCCTGAGGCGGCGGAGAAGGTGTTCGGCGACCGGCTGCCGGACGCGGTGCGCTATGCCGAGCTGCTGGCCGATGCCGGTGTGCGGCGGGGTCTGATCGGTCCGCGTGAGGTGCCTCGGCTGTGGGAGCGGCATCTGCTGAACTGCGCGGTGCTGGCGGAGGTCGTGCCGCAGGGGGTGACGGTCTGCGATGTGGGCTCGGGCGCCGGGCTCCCGGGCATCCCGCTGGCGCTGGTACGGCGTGATCTGCGGATCACCCTGCTGGAGCCGCTGCTGCGGCGGACGAACTTCCTGACGGAGGTCGTGGAGCTGCTGGGGCTGGACCATGTGACGGTAGTGCGGGGCCGGGCGGAGGAGGTCCTGGGGACGCTGCAGCCGGTGCATGTGGTGACGGCGCGGGCGGTGGCCCCGCTGGACCGGCTGGCGGGCTGGGGCGTCCCGCTGCTGCGCCCGTACGGCGAGATGCTGGCGCTGAAGGGCGATACGGCGGAGGAGGAGCTCCTGGCGGCGAAGACGGCCCTGAGCAAGCTCGGTGTCGAGGAGACCTCGGTGCTGCGAGTCGGTGAGGGTGTCGTGGATCCGCAGTCGACGGTCGTCCGCGCGGTCGTGGGTGAGAGCCCGGGCGGTGTCCGCTTCGCGGCGAAGCGGGCCCGTGCTGCCCGCAGGTCGGGCAATCGCGGCCGCCGCTGAGGACTGTGGTCGGGGGTCCCGAGCCGTTTCCCGGACGTCCTCCCCCGTCCTCCCCGTTTCACGTGAAACCGAGCACTGCGTGATGGGCGTTTTGCTCCATTCGGTAATAATTCGATGCATTGTGGGGTGTCGGATCAGCGCCTGATCCGACACCCACCCCATCGTGTTTCACGTGAAACGTCGCTCATTGCTCCCAGGCATCCTGAATCGGGGTCGTGAGGCTGCCGCCGCCGCGGCGGCGCGTAGACCCGCGAGTGACCGAGATTCATCCACAGGAGAACGGGGCTCGCTGGTACGCAAACCCCTCGGCATGGCAGGCTCTGTTCATAGCGAGTCTGAAGTCGAGGAGAGTTCCTTGCGGTCCGACGCCAACGTCGCGGGACCGATGGCCGATCCGGTCCCCGGTCCCCGTTCCGAATCGGTGGATGTTTCACGTGAAACACCACCCCCCATGGACGACACCCCCATCGGCCGTGCCGCTCAGCTCGCCGTAGAGGCGCTGGGGCGGGCAGGCCAGGGCCTGCCGCGCCCCGAGCAGACCCGGGTGATCGTCGTCGCCAACCAGAAGGGTGGGGTCGGCAAGACCACCACCACCGTCAATCTCGCGGCCTCCCTGGCCCTGCACGGCGGCCGGGTGCTGGTCATCGACCTCGACCCCCAGGGCAACGCCTCCACCGCGCTCGGGATCGACCACCACGCCGAGGTGCCGTCGATCTACGACGTCCTCGTGGACGGCAAGCCGCTGGCGGACGTAGTACAGCCGGTCCCGGACGTGGAGGGCCTCTTCTGTGCCCCGGCCACCATCGATCTGGCCGGTGCGGAGATCGAGCTGGTGTCGCTGGTGGCGCGGGAGAGCCGGCTGCGCCGGGCCATCGACGCGTACGAGCAGCCGCTGGACTACATCTTCGTGGACTGCCCGCCGTCGCTCGGTCTGCTGACCGTGAACGCCATGGTGGCCGGCGCGGAGGTGCTGATCCCGATCCAGTGCGAGTACTACGCCCTGGAGGGGCTGGGCCAGCTGCTGCGCAACGTCGATCTGGTCCGGGGCCACCTCAACCCGCGGCTGCATGTCTCGACGATCCTGCTCACCATGTACGACGGCAGGACGCGGCTCGCCTCCCAGGTCGCCGACGAGGTGCGCGGGCACTTCAGCAAGGAGGTGCTGCGTACGAGCATTCCGCGCTCGGTGCGCATTTCCGAGGCGCCGAGCTACGGGCAGACGGTTCTGACGTACGATCCGGGTTCCAGCGGTTCGCTCTCCTATCTGGAGGCGGCCCGGGAGATCGCGCTTCGCGGCGCCGGTGTGGGTGCGGCTGCCGGCACATCGAACGAGGGCACATTGACGGAGGGGCTCAGTGAGTGAACGACGCAGAGGGCTGGGCCGCGGGCTCGGGGCGCTGATTCCGGCAGCGCCGACCGCGGCCGACAACGGTCCCCTGGTGGGTGGGGCCACCACGTCGCCGGGCGCGGTTCCGGTCATAGTGTCCGAGCGGGACATCCCGAACACCTACGACTCCCCGGAGTCCGCCTCGTTCGACCCGGGCTCCGTCGACCACGGGTACTCGGAGCCGGCGCGGCTCGACGAGGTGGCCGGTGCGCACTTCGCCGAACTGCCCCTGGACTCCATCACCCCCAATCCACAGCAGCCGCGTGAGATCTTCGACGAGGACGCGCTGGCCGAGCTGGTCGCCTCCATCCAGGAGGTCGGTCTGCTGCAGCCGGTCGTGGTGCGGCAGCTGGGTGCCGACCGCTACGAGCTCATCATGGGTGAGCGTCGCTGGCGGGCGTGCCGCGAGGCCGGTCTGGTGCGGATCCCGGCGATCATCCGGGCCACGGACGACGAGAAGATGCTCCTGGACGCGCTCCTGGAGAACCTTCACCGGGCGCAGCTGAACCCGCTGGAAGAGGCGCACGCCTACGACCAGCTGCTGCGGGACTTCGGCTGTACGCACGACGAGCTGGCGGACCGGATTGGGCGTTCGCGTCCCCAGGTGTCCAACACCCTGCGGCTGCTGAAGCTGCCGCTGAACGTGCAGAACCGGGTGGCGGCGGGGGTCATCTCCGCCGGGCACGCCCGGGCGCTCCTCTCCGTGGACGACGCCGAGGAGCAGGACCGCCTCGCCCACCGGATCGTCGCCGAGGGGCTGTCGGTGCGGGCGGTCGAGGAGATCGTCACGCTGATGAGCTCCCGGCCGAAGCCGGCCTCCCGTACCAAGTCGCTGCGGGCGGGCAGTCGGATGTCGCCGGCGCTGACGGATCTGGCGTCGCGGCTCTCCGACCGCTTCGAGACCCGGGTGAAGGTCGATCTGGGGCAGAAGAAGGGAAAGATCGTCGTCGAGTTCGCCTCGATAGAGGATCTGGAGCGGATCCTGGGCACCCTCGCTCCCGGCGAGGGCAAGGTGCTGGAGCAGCGTCTGGCCCAGGGTGACGAGGACGACGAAGAGGAGTGAGCCGCTGTTGAGGGGCTGGGCGCCCATCGGCGGTGGAGCGGGTCGTGGGAGCCACGACCCGCTCTTTGCTTTTCCTGGGTAACACCCCCGCCCCTCCCCGGATACGATGCGGTTACGTGTGGAGAGGGGCGGCCATGCGAACTGTGAGTCGCACTGGACTGGTCACTGTGGGGCTGGGGCTGGGCGCCGTCAGCGGATTCATCGGCAGCCTGCTCAGAGAGAGGGAAGCCCTGGCCTCGGCCAGGGGCGCGGCGGCGGACGGCACGGTGTCCGCCGGGAACGAGAGGGCTCAATGGGGCGAAGGCTCGTACCGCTCACACTCGACAACCTCCCCGACGTCCCCAAGCGATGCCGGTCCTGCGTCTTCTGGGAGCTCGACCCCGTCAGCGGAGAAGCCGCGGTAAGAGCCGGCCGACCGGAGCTGGAGAAGGAGTCCTGGATCTCCGGCGTACTGCTGGAGTGGGGTTCCTGCGGCCGGGTCGTCTACGTCGACGAGGTCCCCGCCGGCTTCGTGATGTACGCGCCCCCGGCCTATGTGCCGCGCTCCACGGCCTTCCCCACGAGCCCGGTGTCCCCGGACGCGGTCCAGCTGATGACCGCCTGGCTCTCCCCCGGCTATCAGGGGCAGGGACTGGGGCGGGTGATGGTCCAGACGGTGGCGAAGGATCTGCTGCGGCGCGGGGTGAAGGCGATCGAGGCGTTCGCGGACGCGCAGTGGACCGAGCCCGCGTGTGTGCTGCCGGCCGACCATCTGCTGGCCGTGGGCTTCAAGACGGTCCGCCAGCATCCCCGCTATCCCCGGCTGCGGCTGGAGCTGCGCTCCGCGCTCTCCTGGCGGGAGGACGTGGAGATGGCACTGGACCGGTTGCTGGGCGCCGTGCAGAAGGATCCGGTGCTGCGTCCGCTGTGAAACGGGCACCGTTTCACGTGAAACCGAGCAGCGAAGATGCCCGCCCCGTTCCGGGGCGGGCATCTCGTTTCAAGTGAAACGCGGGGGCGTCAGGCGATGAACTCCGCGAGGTCGCGCTCCAGCGCCGCCTTCGGCTTGGCGCCGACGATCGTCTTGACCACGTCGCCGCCCTGGTAGACGTTCATGGTCGGGATCGACATGATGCCGTACTTCGCTGCGGTGGCCGGGTTCTCGTCGATGTTGAGCTTCACGATGGTGAGCTTCTCGGCGTTCTCCGCGGCGATGGCCTCCAGCGACGGGGCGATCATGCGGCACGGGCCGCACCACTCGGCCCAGAAGTCGACCAGCACGGGCTTGTCACTCTTGAGGACCTTCTCCTCGAAATCCGCGTCGGTCGCGGTCACCGTGGCACCAGCCATGGTGTTCTCCTTACCTAGTTGTGCGGTGTGGGGTGGGGATGGTCGAGGGATCAGACGGCGGGGGCGGCCGTCTTCTCCGGCTCGGCGGCCTTCTCGCTGTCCGCGAGGTGGGCGAGGTAGCGCTCGGCGTCCAGGGCGGCGGAGCAGCCCGTGCCCGCGGCGGTGATGGCCTGCCGGTAGGTGTGGTCCACGACGTCGCCGGCCGCGAAGACACCCGTCAGATTGGTGCGGGTCGACGGGGCGTCGACGCTGAGGTAGCCCTCGCCGTCCAGCTCCAGCTGGCCCTTGAAGAGCTCGGTGCGCGGGTCGTGGCCGATGGCGATGAACAGGCCCGTGACGGGCAGTTCGGTGGTCTCACCGGTCTTCACGTTGCGCAGGGTCACGCCGGACAGCTTGTTCTCACCGTGGATCTCGGTGACCTCGCTGTCCCAGACGAAGGAGATCTTCGGGTCGGCGAAGGCCCGCTCCTGCATCGCCTTGGAGGCGCGCAGGCTGTCCCGGCGGTGTACGACGGTCACGGAGCTGGCGAAGCGGGAGAGGAAGGTGGCCTCCTCCATCGCGGTGTCGCCGCCGCCGACGACGACGATGTTGTGCTCCTTGAAGAAGAAGCCGTCACAGGTGGCGCACCAGGAGATGCCGCGGCCGGAGAGTTCGTCCTCGCGGGGCAGGTCGAGCTTGCGGTGCTGGGAGCCGGTCGCCACGATCACGGCCTTGGCCCGGTGCACGGTGCCGGCGGTGTCGGTGACGGTCTTGATGTCGCCGCTCAGGTCGACGGAGACGATGTCGTCCGGGATCAGCTCGGCGCCGAAGCGCTCAGCCTGGGCCCGCATGTTGTCCATGAGCTCCGGGCCCATGATCCCGTCGCGGAAGCCGGGGAAGTTCTCCACGTCGGTGGTGGTCATCAGCGCACCGCCGGCGGTCACGGCGCCCTCGAAGACCAGCGGCTTCAGGGATGCGCGGGCCGTGTACAGCGCGGCCGTGTAGCCCGCGGGCCCAGAGCCGATGATGATCACGTTGCGGACGTCGCTCACGGGAAACTTCCTTGTCTATGCCGACTGCCTACCAGGTGGCGGTGGCCCTCCGTGGGAGGGCCTGTCACCCCACCTAACGGATCCTACGGGCCCCGCATTCCCGGCGCTGTACGGCACGGGGAAGGACCGCCGGGAAGAGGTGCGGCACCGGGCGTCGGGGGCCTGTTCGGGGGTCCGGCTACGGGCGGCGATACGTGTCGCGCAGTAGCAGTTCGGCCTGCACGGAGCTGTCGGAGGCGCAACGGAGGTCGACGACGTACGCGTCGACGTAGTCCGCGTTGCGCGGGTTGGTGAAGACCAGGAGCAGGGCGGGCTCGCCCCGGACGGTCTCCTGCTGGACGGCGATCGGGGTGCCGGTGGCGGGCACGGCCTGACGGAGGCAGGACGGGACGTTCGTGGCCCCGTAGCCCTCGCTCAGTTTGGTGTCGGGGGACTGGGGGGCCGACGTGCCGGGGCTCTCCGACGGCTTCTTCTGTGTGCTGTCGAAGCGCTGTGGTTCGGAGCCGAGGAGTTCGCTGACCCGTCCGCCGAGGGTCTCCTCGTTGAGGTCCTGGTTCGGGGAGGCGCCTTCCGAGTTGCGCTTCTCTGCGGCGGGCCGGTCTGCCAGGGAGCCCGAGTCGCTGTCGTCCGGGGAGAGCAGCGTCTGCCCGAAGAACGTGAGGCCGCCCAGCAGCGCGGCGCCCAGCGCCGTACCGATCAGAGCGCGGCGACCGCGGCGGCGCGGACGGCCGCGGCCGGGGCCGGTCGTGGTGGGTGCGTGGCCGAAGGGGCCGTGCGGACCATGGGCGGCCGAGCGGGGTGGGCGTGTTTCACGTGAAACATCACCCGCCCCAGTCTCGGTTTCACGTGAAACGGGGATCGCGGAGTCCTCCTCCGCCGGTGTTTCACGTGAAACAGGGATCGCTGTTTCACGTGAAACGGGGAAGGGCTCGGCTGCCAGCGCCGCATCGATGCGGGCGGCGACATCGGCGGGCATGAGCATCGCGGCGGGAGTGAGCTCCCCCAGTAGCGAGCTGATCTCGCTCAGGGAGTCCTGGACCTCCGCGCAGAGCTCGCAGTGCTCCAGATGGGCGGCGACGACGGCTTCCTGCGCCGGTTCGAGGAGCCCCTCGGCGTACTCGGAGATCGTCTCGACCTCGGGGTGCCAGTCCGGTACGGACGGCTGCTGCTCCGGTGTCATGCGATCTCACCTCCGCCCTTCATGGTGCCCGACTCGCGTGTCTCCGCCCTGCCCGCCGTCTGTGGGACGGCTGAGGGGCTGTCGGGGTTCCTCTCCGAACGCAGATGCGTCAGCAGCGGCAGCAGCCGGGCTCTGCCGCGGGCGCAGCGGCTCTTCACCGTACCCACGGGGGCGCCCAGCATCGCGGCGGCCTCGGCGACCGGATAGCCCTGCATGTCGACCAGCACCAGCGCCGCCCGCTGCTCGGCGGGGAGGGTGGCCAGCGCGGCGAGCAGCTCCCGGTGGAGGTCGCGTCGCTCGGCGGGGGCGGCGGCCGACTCGGTGGGCTCCAGCAGCTGCTCGAAGCGCTCGGTGTCGGCGACGGGGGCGGTGCGCCGGGTGGCGGCCTTGCGGACGCGGTCCAGGCAGGCGTTGACGGTGATGCGGTGCAGCCAGGTGGTGACGGCGGACTGGCCGCGGAAGGTGTGGGCCGCGCGGAAGGCGGAGACCAGGGCGTCCTGGAGGGCGTCGGCGGCCTCCTCGCGGTCGCCGAGCGTGCGCAGCGCCACGGCCCAGAGGCGGTCGCGGTGGCGCCGGACTATCTCCGTGAAGGCGTCCGGGTCGCCGGCGACGTGGCGGGCGAGCAGTTCGCGGTCGTCGGCCGTGCTGTTGCCCGGCTGCTCCAAGGCTCGCCCCCCCTCCCCAGATGGATGACCGTGTCCGCGGTGATCCGGGCGCCGTGCGCTCAGCTCTTGACGGAGATCTCCGCGATCCTGCCCCGGAACTGCCCGTCGTCGGTCTTCGGCAGCTCCGTGAGCCACACCAGAACGTACCGCGTGATCAACGGCTTCTTCGGCTCCAGTGTCAGATCGTTGCCTTTGCCGGAGTCGAACTGGGCGAAGCCCGACAGGTCCGTGGGCTTCGCGCCGGCGTCGCTGGGGGCGGCCATGGCGGAGACGGCGGTGTCGCCGACGAGGGTGACGTGGACGCTGCCCACCCGCTGGGCCTTGCCCAGGTCGATGACGAGCCCGACGCCGGGCTTGAGGTTTCCGAGCTTGGCGTAGTTGCGGTAGCCCTTGGTGTTCCAGGACGTGGAGTCGTCGCCGTCGATGGCGAGCGGGACCGCGCTGGGGCTCTCCGAGCCCGTGCCGTACGGGTCGAAGTCGTCCGCCGACCTGATCGTGACGGGCTTTCCGCCGTCGTCGCCGGAGGGGCGCTCCACGGTGGACTGCTGCTCGTTGCCGGCGTTGTCGTCGGACTGGCCGCCGCGGTTGATGAGGGTGTCGGCGAGCTGCCAGCTGCCGAGCGCGAGCGCGGCGATCAGCAGCGCGGACACGGCCCACTTCAGCGCCTTGCCGGCCCGGCCGGGCAGCGCCGGCGGGGCGGGTACGGGCGCCGTGGGCGGCCCGCTGCGCCGGACGCCGTTCTGCGGCCCGGCGGCGGCGCGGGTGTACGGGGTCGGGTGGAACGCCTCGTGGGCGGTGTAGGAGGGCTCCGGGGGCCGGATGCGGGGCATCTCGGCGAGCGCGGCGGCCAGCTCCTCCGGTGTGGTGCAGGGCGGCTCCAGCCGGGTCGGCGTGGCGCCGTTGTTCACCAGGGCCCGCATGGCGAGCTCGGAGAGCCCGCGGTGGACGCCGGCGCGCACCTGGTCGGGTGCGGGCAGTCCGCTGCCCTTGGGCAGGCCGGTGAGCCCGTACGCGTCCTCCTCGTAGGGCCAGCGGCCGGTGAGGGAGCAGTACAGCAGGGCGCCGATGGACTCGGTGTCGGTGCGCTGCGGCTTGTCGGCCCGTACGCCGCGCAGCGCCGCCTGTACGGCGAGGCCGCGGATGCGGTACTGGCCGGAGGACGTACGCAGCACGGCGGAGGGGGCGAGGCACAGGTGCGCCAGACCCTCCCGGTGCGCGGCGGCCATCGCCTGGGAGACCTGCTGGACGAGCTGGTAGGCCTCGTGGGCCTCCAGCGGCTGGCCGCCCGCGAGGAGCGTGTCCAGCTCGACGGCGTCGGGTAGCCATTCGTGCACGACGTAGGAGAAGTCGCCTTCGGCGACGGCGTCGAGGACCTGGACGAAGCGGGGGTCGCCGAGCAGCGCGGAGGAGCGCGCGGCGGCGAGGACGGGGGTGGCGCGGGAGTGGTCCGCGGGCAGGACGTGGATGCCCACCGCGCGGCGCAGTTTCTCGTCGACGGCGCGCCAGCTGCTGAAGCCGTCGAGGCGGGTGAGGCATTCCTCCAGCCGGTAGCGGCCGGCGAGTTTGTGCCCGCTGTGCAGCTCCGGCGGCGGTGTCTTCGCCGCGGGCGCGTCCGTCGGGTCCGCCGCCTCTGCCTCGGCGGCGGGCGGTTCCTGCCCGTCGGGCGGCGTCTCGGCCTCAGCGGGTGGCGTGTCCTGGGCGCCGGTCTGTGCGTCTGCCGTGTCCGGCGATGGGGGTACCCCCTGCTCGAGCGAAGCCGAGAGATCGGGGGCGGTTGCCGCGTCGTCGGGGCCGTCCGGGGAGAGGGCCGCCGTGCTCCGTTCCGACACCGTCGTTCCTGCCTCCCCAGTCGTCGTGCGCACCGGCCCACGCTTCGAGCTACCGCTTATTGTGCCCGCAGTTTTCTGCTATCCACGACCCGTGCCGGGCACCGATGGTTGCACCGGCGCCGGTATCGGGTCAGCGTCCGAGCCGGCCACGGACCATGCCCACCAGTGAGTTGAGCTCCTCGATGCGCAGCCTGCGCGCCGTGACGTAGAACAGGCCGAGCAGCGCCGCGCCGCCCAGCAGCAGCGCGCACAGGGCGCCGAAGAAGCCGTTGCCGAGGGCCTGCAGCAGGCCGAGCGCGATCAGCCCGGAGACGAGCGTGGCGGGCAGGCTGGCCAGGGAGAGCCGGGTGTACGTGCGCAGCACCCGGTTGCCGTCGAGATCACCCGTGCGGGTCTTCAGCCGGCGCCAGGCGACGCCCACACCGACGGCGTAGGCGACGCCGTAGGAGGCGGCCATGCCGACGACGGCGTACCGGTCGGGCAGGACCAGGAAGCTGAGGGCGGACAGGGCGGCGTTGACGCCCGCGACGACGAGCGTGTTGTAGAAGGGCGTGCGGGTGTCCTCGTACGCGTAGAAGCCGCGCAGCACGACGTACTGCACCGAGAACGGGATCAGGCCGAGGCCGAACGCCATCAGGACCAGACCGATGGAGCGGGCGCCGTCGGTGCCGGAGGAGCCGAACAGCAGCAGGCTCATCGGGATGCCGAGGGCGAGGAAGCCGAACGAGAGGGGGACGATGGCCACCGCGGACGTCCGCAGCCCGTGGGAGATGTCGTCGCGGACGGCGAGGGGTTCGCCGTCGGCGGCGGCGCGGGAGATCCGCGGGAGCAGCGCGGCCATCACCGAAACGGTGATGATGGCCTGCGGCATCTGCCAGATCAGCAGGGCGCTCTGGTACGCGAGGATGCCGGAGCCCTCGTGGCCGTCGGCGGCGGCGTTGCTGCCGGCCCAGGTGGCGAGCTGGGTGACGACGAGCATGCCCGCCTGGTTGGCGAGGACGAAGAAGACGGTCCACTTGGCGAGCCTGGCGGCCTTGCCCAGGCCCTGGCCCTTCCAGTCGAACCGCGGCCGCACCCGGAAGCCCGAGGCGCTCAGGTAGGGGATCATCGCGAGCGCCTGGACGACGAGTCCGAGCAGCGTGCCGATGCCCAGCAGGCGGATGCCCTCGTCGGGGATCGTGGCCGTCGTCAGGCCGGAGGAGCTGCTCGTGCCGTACACCCACAGGAAGAGGGCGAAGGTGCCGATGACGACGATGTTGTTGAGGACCGGCGTCCACATCATGGGGCCGAAGCTGCCGCGGGCGTTGAGGATCTGGCCCATCACCACGTGGATGCCCATGAAGAAGATGGTGGGCAGGCAGTAGCGGGCGAACGCCACGGCCACCGAGTTGGCCTCGGCATTGTCGGCGATGCTCACCGACATCAGGCGCACCAGCAGCGGGGCCGCGAGCACGGACACCAGCACCAGGCCGCCCAGGACGACCGCAACGAGGGTGAGGAGGCGGTTGGCATAGGCCTCGCCGCCGTCCTCGTCGCTCTTCATCGCACGGACCAGCTGGGGGACGAACACGGAGTTCAGGCCGCCGCCGATGGTGAGGATGTAGATCATCGTCGGCAGCGTGAAGGCGACGTTGTACGTGTCGCCGAGGACGGCGGTGCCGAGCGCGGCGACGAGCAGCAGCTGGCGCAGGAAGCCGGTCAGACGGGACACCAGGGTGCCCGCCGCCATCACGGCGCTGGACTTCGCGAGGCTGCTCACCTTGCCTCCCTTGCGCTGCGGCGGCACGGCGGCCGGCTGCTCGGGCCTGGGCGGCTGCTGCGGCGTGGAGTCCTGGTCGCGGTAGAGGTGTGCGAAGGCGTCCGGCTGGGGCTGCGGCTCGGCCGCCTCGGTCATCAGGTCGTCGACGCCGAGGTAGCGGCTCTGCTCGGAGGCGTCGCCGTACGGCAGATAGCGCCCGGGGCCGTCGGGCTCAGGGGCGGGCGGCGAGGCGTACAGCCGCGGGTCCGGGGCGTGCTGCGGGGTGGGCGGCGGCATGTACAGCGGCTGCGCCGGGGGCTGGCTGCCGGGCGGCGGCGGGGGGTGCGCGGCGCGGTCGTACAGCGCGTCGGTGAGGGGGTCCGGCTGCTGGTAGGGGTCCTGGGTGTAGGCGCCCTGCAGATACGGGTCGGGCTGCTGGTACGCCGCGGGCTGCTGGTACGTGCTCGGCTGCTGGTACGCGGCGGGCTGCTGGTAGGCGTCCGGCTGCTGGTGGGGCTCGGGTTGCTGGTACGCGTCCGGCTGCTGGTACGCGGTGGGCTGCTGGTAGGCGTCCGGCTGCGCGTAGGGCTCCGGCTGCTGGTACGGCCCGGGCTGCGGGGTCTGCTGCTGCGCGGGGTAGCCGGCGGGGTCGTACGGGTCCGGCTGCGGGGCCGCGCCGTAGGGGCTCTGCTGCGGGGTGGGTCCGTACGCGTCGGCCGGCTGGGAGGACGACCAGGGCTCCCCCTGGACAGGGCGGCCCGGGGCGTTCGCGTGGTCCGGGTCGGGTGTCGGGGGCTGACCCGTCGGATCACCGCCCGTGCCCTGCGCCCGGTCACCGTCGTACGGCGCGTTCATCGCCACCCCAACCTCTTCTTGGCAGACCCTTGTCTAGCGGTCCACCTTCTCACCTGTGCCCGTCGGGGCACCGGCAGCAGGACCGGTGTCATCGCTGCTGCCCGTCCGATCGTCCTCCACACCGGACTCGCCGGGTGAGTCCTCGGTGGCGGCGGCCCGCTTGCGCTGGGAGTACATCCGCACGCCGGCGAGGACGACCAGCAGGATCCCGACGCCGATCACGAGCAGCACCGTCGAGGTGATTGACGTTACCTCGACTTTGAAGGTCTTCGCCGTGCCGAACGTCCGGCCGTCGGGTGTGAAGAGCTGCGCGGTGATCGTGTACGGACCGCTGGCCTTGGCCTTGGTCTCGAACTTCACCGTCGTGCTGCGGCCGCCGGCGACGGTGACCACCTGTTCGCCGGTGACGATCTGCAGCCGCTGGTCGTTGCTGGAGGTCAGCCGGACCTTCAGGCCCTTGACGTCCTGGACGAGGTTGTTCTGGACGGTGACCGGGATCACGCCGGTGTTGCCGGAGAGCGTCAGGTCGGTCTTGTCGATCAGCTGGACGGAGCCGGTGAGCTTGTCCAGTTCGTCGGCGACGGCGGCGCGGTAGGCCGTTGCGCCGTTCGGGTCACCGCGCCACTGGTTGGACAGCTCGCGCTTCAGGGCGTTGCCGATGGGCGCGATGACGCGCACCGGCTCGGTGAGTACGACCTGGAAGTCGTCCAGCTCCTGCTGGGTCCTGCGGATGGCGGCGAAGGTGTCGGACCTGAGTTCCTGCGCCCGCAGCTTCTTCGGGTAGCGGGAGGCGGCCGGGACGGTGCGGTTGGCCTGGGGGTCCGGCGTCTCCTCGGCGGCCTCGGTGAGGGTCTCGCCGGTGGTCCAGTACTGCTGGGACAGCCCGCGCAGGGCCTCCGCCATGGTCTGCGCCTGGGAGGCGGTCGGGGTGCGCTGCGGTGCCACGACGATGCTGCGTGCCTTGTTCGGCGCCTGCAGGGTGATCATCAGGGTCTGCGCGAGGAACTGCTGCACGGCCAGCGCCGACTTGTCACCGTCGACCATGTCGCCCTCGAAGAGCCGCGAGAGCGTGGCGTCGGAGACGACGGCGGTCTGGTCGCCGGCGATGGGGCGGGCGGCGGTGGGCGTGTAGCTGAGGTCGGGGCTCTCGCGCAGGCTGTCGCTGCGGGCGATGACCTTGTCGGCGCCGCCCTCGTCGGAGATGTCGACGACGGCCGGGTCGAGCGCTCCGGCGACGGGCCAGGAGAAGTCGGTACGGGCGGGGACCTGCAGCACGCTCTCCACGGTCGTCGCGGCCAGTTCGGTGGCCTCGCGGAGCTGCTTGAGCGTGGTGGCGGAGCGGTCGGCGCGGTGCGCGATGGAGGCGAGGTCGGTGTCGGCGAACGGCAGGGCGATCACCTCGCCGCCCTGTACGGCCTCCTGGAGCTCCTTCAGCCAGGCCCGGGCGGTCTCCTGGGCCTCCTTCGTACCGGCGACCTCGTTGCCGTTCTCGTCGATCACCCAGTGCTTGCTGGTCATGGCGTTGACGCTGGCCAGCAGATCCGGGTCGATCACCCAGGTGACGGGGAGGTCCCGGCCCTGGTCGAGGAGCACCTGGAGCCGGCCGCCGGGCTGCAGCTCACGCTCCAGGGTGTCGCTGACGAAGTACGGGGTCTGTACGTCGTCGGGGTCGGTGCGGGCGCTGAGCTGGGGCGTGGAGATCAGCGGCCAGAGGAAGGTGAGGCCGGTGCGGGTGGAGCGTTCGGAGGGCTGCCAGGGCAGGAAGGTGTGCTCGATGCCGCGTACGGACTCCAGCTGGTCGTCCGGGGTGGTGCCGGAGACGGTGACGGCGAGCTGGTAGACGCCGGGGCCGTCGGTCGGCAGGTCCTTGGCGGGGACGCGGAGGGAGAAGGGGATGGTGACACCGGGGGCGAGCCCGTTCTTCAGCTCCTTCACGCCCGGGCCGCCGACCTCGTTGCCGTCCTCCTGCCAGGTGAAGTCCTTGCGCTTGGCCGCGTCGGTGATGGCGCTGCGGCTGTCCAGCGGCGCGCCGGTCATACGCAGCCCGACGCGGGCGTCGGAGATCTTGTCCTTGCCCTTGTTGGTGAGCGTGCCGGAGATGGTGACGGTGTCGTCCGCGGCGGGGACCAGCGGGGCCACCCGGTTGACGGAGACGTCGACGGCGCGGGAGCCGGTGGGGGCGGCCTCGGCCGGCTGAGCGGCGGGCAGCTGGAGGAGCCCGGCGAACACCGGCAGGGCGGCCACCAGCGCGGCCAGCTGCCGCCGGCGGGCCCGCGGTGCGCGCCACAGCCGGCGGACAGGGCTGGGGGTGGTCCCGTGGTTGTCTGCCGCCTCGGCCACGCGCACTTCGCCCGTCCTCGTCGTTGCTCGGCCTGGAGCAGGCCCCGGACCCCTGATGGTAACGAGATACCACCGGTGAGGGTGCCCGCGGATCACATGCGTGGAGTGTGTGCGTTTGGCCGGCGGGCGTGAGGGGGTGTGTGGACCCGGGCGCGGGTGAAGCCCCGTACCCTGTTCTGTTGTGCCGAACGACGATCTGACCCCCGGGGGCAGCAGCCCCGACCCGCAGCACCGGCAGCTCAGCGAGGCCCAGCGCCGCGCGGTGAGCGAGCTGCTGCGGGTCTCCCCTGTCGCCGACGACCTGGCCCGCCGTTTCGAGGCGGCCGGGTTCACGCTGGCGCTCGTCGGCGGGTCGGTGCGGGACGCGCTGCTGGGCCGGCTCGGTAACGATCTGGACTTCACCACCGACGCCCGGCCCGAGGACGTGCTGCGCATCGTGCGGCCGTGGGCGGACGCGGTGTGGGAGGTCGGCATCGCGTTCGGCACCGTGGGGTGCCGCAAGACGGCCGGCGGCGGCGCGGACGCGCAGGACTTCCTGATCGAGGTCACGACGTACCGCTCGGAGTCGTACGACCGCACCTCCCGCAAGCCCGAGGTGTCCTACGGCGACACCATCGAGGAGGACCTGGTCCGCCGCGACTTCACGGTCAACGCGATGGCGGTGGCGCTCCCCGCGAAGCAGTTCATCGACCCGCACGGCGGCCTGGAGGATCTGGCCGCGCGGGTGCTGCGCACGCCCGGTACGCCCGAGCAGTCGTTCGACGACGATCCGCTGCGGATGATGCGGGCCGCCCGGTTCGCCGCCCAGCTGGGTTTCGAGGTCGCACCCGAGGTGCAGACGGCGATGACGGACATGGCGGAGCGGATCGAGATCGTCTCCGCCGAGCGGGTCCGTGACGAGCTGAACAAGCTGCTGCTGAGCGCCCATCCGCGCGCGGGGCTGAAGCTGCTGGTCGAGACGGGGCTGGCCGCGCACGTGCTGCCGGAGCTGCCGAAGCTGCGGCTGGAGCGGGACGAGCACCATCGGCACAAGGACGTGTACGAGCATTCGCTGACCGTGCTGGAGCAGGCCATCGCCCTGGAGCAGCAGGGGCCGGACCTCACGCTGCGGCTGGCGGCGCTGCTGCACGACATCGGCAAGCCGCGCACGCGGCGGTTCGAGAAGGACGGGCGGGTCTCGTTCCACCACCATGAGGTGGTCGGCGCCAAGATGACCAAGGCGCGGATGGCGAAGCTCAAGTACCCGAACGACCTGATCAAGGACGTGTCGCGGCTCGTGGAGCTGCATCTGCGGTTCCACGGCTACGGCACGGGCGAGTGGACGGACTCCGCGGTGCGGCGCTATGTGCGCGACGCGGGCCCGCTGCTGGACCGGCTGCACAAGCTGACCCGCTCGGACTGCACGACCCGCAACAAGCGCAAGGCCGGCGCCCTGCAGCGGGCGTACGACGGGCTGGAGGACCGGATCGAGGTGCTGCAGGAGCAGGAGGAGCTGGACGCGATCCGGCCGGATCTCGACGGAAACGAGATCATGAAGCTCCTCGGGATCGCTCCGGGGCCGGCGGTGGGCCAGGCGTACAAGCATCTGCTGGAGCTGCGGCTGGAGCACGGTCCGATGGAGCACGAGGCGGCGGTCGCGGCGCTGCGTGAGTGGTGGGCGGTGCAGGAGCAGTCCTGAGGGCGGTCCTGGTCCTCCGCCGCGGGGTCATGTTTCACGTGAAACATGGGCCGGGGCGAGCTGCTCGGCGTCATGTTTCACGTGAAACATGGCCCACGCGATGACCGCGTAGAGCGCGGCGATCGCCAGGAGCAGGACGTGCGAGCGGCCGTCCGCAGGGAGCATCAGGGCGGAGACTCCGGCGGCCGAGACGAACGCGATGTTGAAGAGCATGTCGTACAGGGAGAACACCCGGCCGCGGTAGTCGTCCGCCACGGTGCTCTGCACCACGGTGTCGGTGGCGATCTTCGCGCCCTGGGTGGCCAGCCCCAGCAGGAACGCGGCGGCCATGACCGACTCGCGGGCGAACGGCATTCCCAGCGTGAGCACCACCACGGCGGCGAACGCCGAGCACAGTGCGATCCAGCCCAGCCGTCCGAAGCGGGCCGCGGCCCACGGCGTCACCACGGCCGCGACGAAGAACCCGGCGCCCGACAGGCCGATCGCGAGGCCCAGCAGGGCCATCGCCTCGTCGTTGTCGTCCGTCCAGGCATACCGGCAGAGCATCAGCACCGTCACGGTCTGCGCGCCGTAGCAGAAGCGCATCAGGGTCATCGACAGCAGCGTCCGGGACGCCACGGGGCGCTCCGCCAGATGCCGTAGGCCGTCCTTGAGGCCGCGGGCGGTGCTCGCGACGGCGGCGAGGACCCTGGGCTGGATGACGTCCGCGTCCGGACCGAGCCGGTCCCGGGCGATCCGCAGGGACGCGAGCCCGGCGCAGACGTAGACGGCCGCGGCGGCGAGCATCGTGAGCGCGTCGGCGGCGGAGCCCTCGGGGCCCGTCAGGCTGACGGCGAAGCCGACCACGGCGCCGGAGGTGGCGGCGAGGGTACCGGCCGTGGGGGAGATGGAGTTGCCCATGACCAGCTGGTCGTCGGTGTCCACGACGCGGGGCAGGGAGGCGGAGAGCCCGGCGAGGATGAAGCGGTTGACGGCGGTCACGCACAGGGCGGAGAGCAGGAACAGCCAGTCCGGCACGCCCGCGGCGATGAGCGCCGCGGTGGCGGCCGCGAACCCCGCGCGTACGAGGTTGCCGTAGAGCAGTACCTGGCGGCGGCGCCAGCGGTCGAGCAGTACGCCGGCGAAGGGGCCGACGAGGGAGTACGGCAGGAGCAGCACGGCCATCGCGGAGGCGATGGCGCCGGCGGAGGTCTCCTTCTCGGGGGAGAACACGACGTAGGTCGCCAGGGCGATCTGGAACACGCCGTCTGCGAGCTGCGACAGCAGGCGTACGGTGAGCAGTTTGCGGAAACCGTCGAGCTTGAGCAGCGCACGCAGGTCGCGCATCACGGGCATGGGGTCAGCCTCGCAGATGTGGGGCCTCGGCGGTCGTGGGCGGCCGCCCTTGTCGCGGGTCCCCGGTCGCCTTCCGCTGCGGGGGCTCCGCCCCCGAACCCCCGCTGTCGGCGCTGCGCGCCTCGTCCTCAGGCGCCGGACGGGCTGGTGTTGCGGGGGGTGCCCCACGCCTGGCGGCGGGTCGGCGCTGCGCGCCTCGTCCTCAGGGGCCGGACGGGCTTCATGGTGCGTTTGCGTCGGCTGACGCGCATCCGGCCTTCGGCCGGAGTCCTCAAACGCCGGACGGGCTGCATGTCGCCTTGCGCTGCGGGGGCTCCGCCCCCGGGCCCCCTTTGCGGGCTGCGCCCGCGTCGCGCCTGCGGCGCTCGTCCTCAAACGCCGGACGGGCTGGTGTTGCGGGC
>NZ_JBFAXR010000116.1:0-26746 GCF_040680895.1 Streptomyces sp. NPDC051940
ATGCACGGGGCGCAGAAGCTGTTCGGCTGGTGGTCCGGGCCGGGGCGGGACGGTACGGAGCAGCCAGGGGCCTCGGCGCGTTTCCGGGCCCGTAGATCACACCGGCAGTACGGCCTCCAGCGCCGCCACCAGCTCCGCGGCCTCCGGCTCCGTGCGGGGGCGGAAGCGGCCGACGATCTCGCCCGTGGGGGCGATCAGGAACTTCTCGAAGTTCCACTGGATGTCGCCCGCCTCGCCCGCGGCGTCCGGGGCCGCCGTCAGCACGTCGTACAGCGGGTGCCGGTCCTCGCCGTTCACCTCCAGCTTCTCGAAGAGCGGGAAGCTGACCCCGTACGTCGCCGAGCAGAACGTGGCGATCTCCTCGGCCGTGCCGGGCTCCTGCCCCATGAACTGGTTGCACGGGAAGCCCGCGACCGTGAAGCCGCGCTCCGCGTACTGCCGCTGCAGCCGCTCCAGGCCCTCGTACTGCGGGGTCAGTCCGCACTTGGACGCGACGTTGACCGCGAGTATGGCCTTGCCCTGGTAGTCGGCCAGGGACGCGGGCTCGCCGGCCAGCGTGCGCAGCCCGATGTCGTAGATACCCACCTCGTCAGGTCCTCCCTCTCACCGTGTTCTACTTCGATACATGAGACTCGACGATCTCGATGAGCGGATCGTACGCGCCCTCGCCGAGGACGCCCGCCGCTCCTACGCCGACATCGGCGCCGAGGTCGGCCTGTCGGCCCCCGCCGTCAAGCGGCGCGTGGACCGGCTGCGCGACTCCGGCGCCATCACCGGCTTCACGGTGAAGGTCGACCCGGCCGCGCTGGGCTGGTCCACGGAGGCGTTCGTGGAGGTCTACTGCCGGCGCAAGACCTCCCCGGAGGACATCCACGACGCCCTGATCCGCTATCCCGAGGTCACGGCCGCGTCCACCGTCACCGGGGAGGCGGACGCGGTGATCCAGGTGTTCGCCTCCGACGTCCGGCACTTCGAACGGGTGCTGGAGAAGATCGCCGGGGAGCCCTTCGTGGAGCGTACGAAATCGGTACTGGTGCTTTCCCCGCTGCTCAGGCGGTACAGCTCGGGCGCACCGGCGTAAAAGCGGCCCCGCGGCGCAACGAATCGCCGCCCGGGCCGCGAAAGACGCAACGAACCGGGGGTCCGGTGCAAAAGAGCGGTCTTGGCCGCCGCCCCCGCGGGCACGTACCGTCGATCACGTCCCCCCGTCGCGTCCCACCTGCGAGGTTCCATGCTGCCCGTGCGCACAGCGCTGTACCAGGGCCCCAGCGGCGTTCCCCGGAGCATCCCGGAGAACCTCGCCGCCCTCGACAGCGCCGCCCGCACGGCCGCCGCCGGCGGAGCGCGGCTGCTGCTCACCCCGGAGCTCTGGCTGACCGGCTACGCCCTCGGTGACCGCGTCCCCGACGCGGCCGAGCCGGCCGACGGCCCGGGCGCGCGCGCCGTCGCCGCGATCGCCGCCGAGCACGGCCTGGCGATCGCCTACGGCTACCCCGAGCGCGCCGGCGACGTGATCCACAACTCGGTCCAGCTGATCGCCCCCGACGGCACCCGCCTCGCGAACTACCGCAAGACCCACCTCTTCGGCGACTTCGAGACCAAGCACTTCACCCCCGGCGACACCCTCGTCGTCCAGGCCGACTACGCGGGCCTCAGGCTCGGGCTGCTGATCTGCTACGACGTCGAGTTCCCGGAGGCCGTACGGGCCCACGCGCTGGCCGGTACGGAGCTGCTGCTGGCCCCCACCGCCCTGATGCGGCCCTACGAGATCGTGCCGAACACGATCATCCCGGCCCGCGCCTGGGAGAACCAGCTCTACCTCGCCTACGCCAACCGCTCCGGCCCCGAGGGCGGCTTCCACTTCGCCGGGCTCAGCTGCCTGGCCGCCCCCGACGGCACCGTCCGCGCCCGCGCCGGGCTCGGCGAGGACCTCGTCCTGGCCGACGTCGACCCGGGGCTGCTCGCCGCCTCCCGGGCCGAGAACACCTATCTCGGCGACCGCCGGCCCGAGCTCTACGGCCCGCTCGCCTGACCCCTCCCCGCACGTCCGCACACCTCGTCTGCTCACGGAGAACCACGCCATGACGTCCACGCTGCCCACGGCCGTCCACCCCGCCGGTGAAGAGACCCCCGTCAAGCCGATCACGATGTTCGGCCCGGACTTCCCCTTCGCCTACGACGACCACCTCGCCCACCCGGCGGGCCTCGGCCAGATACCCGCGACCGGGCACGGCACCGAGGTCGCCGTCATCGGCGGCGGGCTGTCCGGCATCGTCGCGGCGTACGAGCTGATGAAGATGGGCCTGAAGCCCGTCGTGTACGAGGCCGACAAGATCGGCGGCCGGCTGCGCACGGTCGGCTTCGACGGCTGCGGCGACGAGCTGACCGCCGAGATGGGCGCGATGCGCTTCCCGCCGTCCTCCACGGCGCTGCAGCACTACATCGACCTCGTGGGCCTGGAGACCAAGCCCTTCCCGAACCCCCTGGCGCCCGACACCCCCTCCACCGTCGTGGACCTCAAGGGCGAGTCGCACTACGCCGAGACGGTCGACGACCTCCCGCAGGTCTACCGAGACGTCGCCGAGGCGTGGAACGCGTGCCTGGAGGAGGGCGCCGACTTCTCCGACATGAACCAGGCCATCCGCGAGCGCGACGCGAAGCGCATCCGCGAGATCTGGGGCAAGCTCGTCGAGAAGCTCGACAACCAGACCTTCTACGGCTTCCTCTGCGACTCCGAGTCCTTCAAGTCCTTCCGCCACCGGGAGATCTTCGGCCAGGTCGGCTTCGGTACGGGCGGCTGGGACACCGACTTCCCGAACTCCATCCTGGAGATCCTGCGGGTCGTCTACACCGAGGCCGACGACCACCACCGCGGCATCGTCGGCGGCAGCCAGCAGCTGCCGCTGCGGCTGTGGGAGCGCGAGCCCGGCAAGATCGTGCACTGGGCGCAGGGCACCTCGCTGGCCTCCCTGCACGAGGGCGGGCAGCCGCGCCCCGCGGTCACCCGGCTGAACCGGACCGCCGGCAACGGGATCACGGTCACCGACGCGTCCGGCCGGATCCGGACGTACCAGGCGGCCATCTTCACGGCCCAGTCGTGGATGCTGCTGTCGAAGATCGACTGCGACGACGAGCTGCTGCCGATCGACCACTGGACGGCCGTGGAGCGGACCCACTACATGGAGTCGTCGAAGCTCTTCGTGCCCGTCGACCGGCCGTTCTGGCTGGACAAGGACGAGGAGACGGGGCGCGACGTCATGTCGATGACCCTGACCGACCGGATGACCCGCGGCACGTACCTGCTGGACGACGGCCCGGACAAGCCGGCCGTGATCTGCCTGTCGTACACCTGGTGCGACGACAGCCTGAAGTGGCTGCCGCTGTCCGCGAACGAGCGGCTGGAGGTCATGCTGAAGTCGCTGCGGGAGATCTATCCCAAGGTCGACATCCGCAAGCACATCATCGGCGACCCGGTCACGGTGTCCTGGGAGAACGAGCCCTACTTCATGGGCGCGTTCAAGGCCAACCTGCCCGGCCACTACCGCTACCAGCGGCGCCTGTTCACCCACTTCATGCAGGACCGGCTGCCCGCCGACAAGCGCGGCCTGTTCCTCGCGGGCGACGACATCTCCTGGACGGCCGGCTGGGCCGAGGGCGCCATCCAGACCGCGATCAACGCGGTCTGGGGCGTGATGCACCAGCTCGGCGGCGCCACCGACCCGTCGAACCCGGGCCCCGGCGATCTGTACGACGAGATCGCGCCGGTGGAGCTGCCGGAGGACTGAGCGCCCGGAAACCGCTTTCACGAAGTGCCCCGCACCCCCTGGACGGGTGCGGGGCACCGTCGTACTCTCACACGGTCCCGTCCATGAACGGCGTTCACATATGGGAGCGTTGAGATGTGGGGTAGAGCTCTGGCCGCGGCGGTCTGTGCCGCCGCGCTGATCCTGCCGGGCGCCGCGGCCTCCGGCGCCGAGCCCGTCGACCCGGGGGTGCCGAAGGCGCCGCGGACCGTCGTCATCGACGGCGCCCGGCTGCAGCAGGCCAAGGTACGGCTCGCGCTCGGCGACCCCGGGCTGCGCGCGGCGCGCGACGCCCTGGTCGCGCAGGCCGGTCCGTGGCTGGCGGAGGGGCCGTGGACGGTCGTCGACAAGCCCCGGCCCGCGCCCAGCGGCGACCCGCACGACTATCTGAGCCAGGCCCCCTACTGGTGGCCCAGCCAGACCCCCACCACCGACAACCCGTGGGGCTGCCCGTACGTCCAGCGCGACGGCGTGCGCAACCCCGAGGTCGACACCGGCACCGACCGGCCGGAGCTGGGCAAGCTGGTCAAGGCGGTGCAGACGCTCACCCTGGCCTGGTACTACACCGGCGAGGAGGCGTACGCACGGCATGCCGCCCTGCTGCTGCGGACCTGGTTCACGGACCCGGACACGGCGATGAACCCGAACCTGGACCACGCGCAGTTCATCCCCTGCCGGTACACCGGGCGGGCCATCGGCATCATCGACTTCTCGCAGATGTACACCAGCGTGCTGGACGCCGTGGCGATCCTGCAGACCGGCGCACCCGGCTGGACCGCCGAGGACGCGGCGGCGATGCGGCAGTGGAACTCCGACTTCCTCGACTGGCTGCTGACCAGCGACTTCGGCAAGGAGGAGGCCGCGGCGAAGAACAACCACGGCACCTTCCACGATATGCAGGTCGCCGCCCTCGCCCTGGCCGTGGACCGGCCCGCGCTGGCCCGCCAGGTGGTCCTGGACGCCGCCGCCAAGCGGATCGACCCGCAGATCGCCGCCGACGGCGCCCAGCCCGGCGAGCTGAGCCGCACCCGCAGCTGGCACTACTCCAGCTTCAACCTGATGGCCTTCGCCCGCCTCGCGGACATCGGCCGGCACGTCGGCGTGGACCTGTGGCGGTACGAAGGACCCCAGGGCCAGAGCCTGTTCGACGCGGTGGACTATCTGCTGCCCGCCGCGACCGGCGCCGCGCCCTGGACGCACCCGGAGCTGGACTTCCACGCGTACGCCGCGACGGACGTGATCCACGCGGCGGCCGACGCGGGCGATCCGGCCGCCCGTGCCGCCGTACCGCTGCTCCAGGCGCCGCCGGGCGGCGATCTGTGGGCGCTGCGGCCGGCGGCCGAGCAGCTGTACTCGACGGCGGGGTGAGGCCGGGGGCCGGTGAGGCGGCTACCGCTGCCCCGGCACCCGCAGCGGCGTCAGCAGGCAGCGGCTGACCAGGCCCGTGCTCTGGCTCAGCCGCTGCGCGAACTCCCCGTACACCTCGGGCAGTCCGCGCAGCGGCCACAGCGCCCGCGCCGTCGCCCAGGCGCCGTCGCGGGCCTTGTCCAGGCTCCACACGCCCAGCAGATGGGTCAGCGGATCCGCGACGTCCAGCAGATCGGGGCCGGGCATCAGCTCCTCGCGGATCCGCTCCTCCAGCCGGTCCAGGATGTCGCCGACCCGGTCGAAGTCGCTCCGCACGTCCGCGGGGTCGAGGCCGAGCGCCGAGCAGACGGAGACGAGCGACAGCGGCAGGTCGTGCGAGACGTGCGCGTTGATGCCCGCCAGCGCGAACTGCAGCGGATGGATGCCGCCATGGCCCCGCGACTGCAGCAGCGGACGCCAGCACGCGGGTGGCCGCCGGTCCGCGGCGGCGTCCGCGACCGCCGCCAGATAGCGCTCCGCGAAGTCCGCCGCCAGCTGCGCCGACGCCCGGTCGTCCGCGAAGGCGCCCGCGGCGGCCTGGGCCGCGACCTCCTCCGCAACCCGCAGGTACACCCCGTTGAACACGGCCACCCCGTCCGCCGGCGGCAGCCCGGCGCCCAGCTCGCGCATCCGCGCCACCACCGCGTCCAGCGCGGGAGGCCGCTCCACAGACGTCATGCGCGCCACCATGGCAGGCGGCGGGCGGCCCGGTCATCACCCGGACGGGTGGCGTGTACGGCGCCCGGACGACAGGCCCGGCGCACGCCCGGCGACGGGCCCCGGGAATGCGGACGGTGACCCCCGTGTTCCACCCCGTGCAAGCGCGGGGCCCGCTCCCCGCCCGCGTGATCCGGCCCACAGTCGGGATTCGGACCTTCGCGGGCGTGGCAGACTGGACCCGTACCAGTGACAACGCAAGCGCACTCCGGGGTCGGTGAAAGTCCGAACCGGCGGTTACAGTCCGCGACCCGTCCGCAGCCAGCGGCCGGTTGACCAGGTGAAACTCCTGGACCGACGGTTAAAGTCCGGATGGGAGGCAGTGCGCGGCGGGATGCCACAGGTGCGCCGCCGCTGCGGGCCGTCGGACATGACGGCTGCCGCCCCCGGCGTCGTTCCTGGTGTTTCCCGCTTCCTACGTCGGTTTCCCCGACAGCCCCGGAGTCCTTGCCCGCAGCGGCAGGAGGACCCGGTGGCCACCACCCTTGAGGCAGCGGCGATGCGCCGCGCCGTCACCCTCGCCGCCCAGGGCCTCGGCCACACCAGCCCCAACCCCGTCGTCGGCTGCGTCGTCCTCGACGCCGCCGGACACATCGCGGGCGAGGGCTACCACCAGCGCGCCGGCGGCCCCCACGCCGAGGTCCACGCCCTCGCCGCGGCGGGGGAGCGGGCCCGCGGCGGCACCGCCGTCGTGACCCTGGAGCCCTGCAACCACACCGGCCGCACCGGACCCTGCGCCCGGGCGCTGATCGACGCCGGAATCGCCCGCGTCGTGTACGCCGTCGCCGACCCGGTCCCCGGCCACACCGGAGGCGCGCGCACCCTCGCCGCCGCCGGGGTCGACGTGGAGGGCGGACTGCTCGCCGCCGAGGCCGCCGCCGGGAACGAGGCGTGGCTGACCGCCGTACCGCGCCGCCGTCCCTTCGTGCTGTGGAAGTACGCCGCCACCCTCGACGGCCGCAGCGCCGCCGCCGACGGCACCAGTCGCTGGATCACCTCCCCCGAGGCCCGCGCCGACGTGCACCGGCTGCGCGCCGAGGCGGACGCGGTGGTCGTGGGCGCCGGGACGGCCCGTACCGACGACCCGCAGCTCGCCGCACGCGGACTGGCGGGCGAGGTCACCCAGCCGCTGCGCGTCGTCGTCGACACGAACGGCACCGCCGTGGGGCCCGGCGCCCGCATCCTCGACGACGTCGCCCCCACGCTCCTGGCCGTCGCCCACGACGCCGACACCGCCCTCCCGGCCGACGTGCTGCGCCTGCCGCGCGCCGCGTCCGGCCGCGGGCTCGACCTCCCCGCCCTGCTCACCGCCCTGTACGAGCGCGGTGTGCGCTCCGTACTGCTGGAGGGCGGCCCCACCCTCGCCGGCGCGTTCCTCGCCGCCGGCGCCGTCGACAAGGTCGTCGGCTACGTCGCCCCCGTGCTGCTCGGCGCGGGCCCGCACGCCCTTGCCGACGCCGGAATCACCACGATCGGCGACGCGTTGCGCCTGCGCGTCACCGACGTCGCCCGGCTCGGCCCCGATCTGCGTATCACCGCTGTTCCTGCCACCATCCCCGCCCCTGAGGAGAACTGACGTGTTCACCGGCATCGTGGAAGAACTGGGCGAGGTCGTCGCCGTCGAAGAGCTCGGCGACTCCTCCCGCTTCAAGCTCCGCGGCCCCGTCGTCACGGACGGCGCCAAGCACGGCGACTCCATCGCCGTCAACGGCGTCTGCCTGACGGTGGTCGACTTCGACGCCGACTGGTTCACCGCGGACGTGATGGCGGAGACCCTCGAGCGCTCCAGCCTCGGCGACCTCGCCCCCGGCTCCCGCGTCAACCTCGAACGCCCCACGCAGATCGGCGGCCGGCTCGGCGGCCACCTCGTGCAGGGCCACGTCGACGCCACCGGCACGGTCGTCGACCGCAAGCCCTCCGAGAACTGGACCGTCGTCAAGGTCTCGCTGCCGCCGCACCTCTCCCGGTACGTCGTGGAGAAGGGCTCCATCACCGTCGACGGCATCAGCCTCACCGTGGTCGACGCCGGCGACGACTACTTCACCGTCAGCCTCATCCCCACCACGCTCGCCCTGACCACCCTCGGCTTCAAGCAGCCGGGGGAGCGGGTCAACCTCGAGATCGACGTCATCGCCAAGTACGTCGAGCGGATGCTCGGCGCTACCGGACAGACCGCGGACACCGCCAAGGAGACCGTCAAGTGAGCGCCCTCGACTGGCTGAACAGCACCGCCTTCACGGCGTTCGACCAGAAGATCATCTGGTCCGACTTCGCGGGCAACCTGCTGGGCCTCGCCGCCCTCGCCCTCGGCTGGCGGCGCTCGGTCGTCGTCTGGCCGGCGCAGCTGCTCTCCGGGCTGATACTCGTGGCCGCGTACTGGCACGCCCACCTCAGCGGCGGCGTCGGCAAGCAGCTGCTCGTCATCGGCGTCTCCCTGTGGGGCTGGCTGCAGTGGCAGCGCGGCCGCCGCGACGACGGCGAGATCAAGGTCCGCTTCGCCACCTGGCGCGAGCGCGCCTGGCTGGTCGCGGGCGGCGCCGTCGGCACCGTCGCCCTCGCCCTGGTCTTCAAGGCCAACCCGGACCTGTCGTGGGACCCCTGGCCGGACGCGTACATCTTCGTCGGCAGCGTCGTGGCGATGGTGGCCATGGCCCGCGGCTGGGTCGAGTTCTGGTTCGCCTGGCTGGCGGTCGACGCGGTCGGCGTGCCGCTGGCCTTCAACGGCGGACTCGCCTTCTCCGCCTTCGTCTACATCGTGTACGGCGTGCTCGTCCTGCTGGGCCTCCGGTCCTGGTGGATCCAGAGCCGCCCCGCCCGCCCCGTCACGGGCGGCCCCGCTCTGGAAGGAGCCACCGCATGAGCACCGCCGTGCAGCCCGCGAGCGATCTGACGCTGGACACCATCGAGCGGGCGGTCGCCGAGATCGCCGCCGGGCGTCCCGTGGTCGTGGTCGACGACGAGAACCGGGAGAACGAGGGCGACCTGATCGCCGCCGCCGAGCTCGTCACGCCCGAGATCGTGGCGTTCATGATGCGCGAGTGCAGCGGTCTGATCTGCGCGCCCATGGAGGGCGCGGTCCTCGACCGGCTCGGTCTGCCGCAGATGGTCGACGACAACACCGAGTCGATGCGCACCGCGTTCACCGTCACCGTCGACGCCGCCCCGCGCCACGGGGTGGGCACCGGGATCTCGGCCGCCGACCGCGCGATCACCCTCGGCCTGCTCGCCGACCCGGCCGCCGAGGCGTCCGACTTCGTCCGCCCCGGCCACATCTTCCCGCTGCGCGCCCGCGAGGGCGGCGTGCTCGCCCGCCCCGGCCACACCGAGGCCGGCGTGGACCTGGCCCGGCTCGCGGGGCTGGCGCCCGCCGCCGCGATCGTGGAGATCGCGGGGGAGAAGGGCGAGATGCTGCGGCTGCCGGAGCTGGTGGCCTTCGCCCGCCGGCACGAGCTGGCCATCGTGTCCATCGCCGACCTGATCGAGTACCGCCGTGCCACCGAGACCCCGGCTCCGCCGGCGCCCGTCGCCGACCCCGAGCCGGTCGTCCGGCGCGAGGCGGAGACCCGGCTGCCCACCGCGCACGGCACCTTCCGCGCGTACGGCTACCGCGCCTTCGACGGCGTCGAGCACATCGCGCTGGTCGCCGGGGACGTGCGCGGCGGTGAGGACGTGCTGGTCCGGATGCACTCCGAGTGCCTCACCGGCGACGTCTTCGGCTCCGAGCGCTGCGACTGCGGCCCCCAGCTGCGCGAGTCGCTGCGCCAGGTCGCCGAGGCGGGCCGCGGCGTCGTGATCTACCTGCGCGGGCACGAGGGGCGCGGCATCGGGCTGCTGTCCAAGCTGCGCGCGTACGAGCTGCAGGAGCGCGGCCGCGACACCCTGGACGCCAACCTCGAACTCGGCCTGCCCGCCGACGCCCGCGACTACGCCGCCGGCGCCGCGATGCTGCGCGACCTGGGCGTGCACGGCGTACGGCTGCTGACCAACAACCCCGACAAGGGCGAGGCCCTGGAGCGCCACGGCGTGCGCGTCGTGACCCGCGAGGCCGTGCCGGCCGGCGCGGGCGAGCACAACCTGCGCTACCTCCGCACCAAGCGGGACCGCATGGGCCACGATCTGCCCTGGCTGGACGCCGAGCCCCTCTCGGCGTGCGGCAACCAGTAACACACTCATCTCGTACAGCGCGACCAGAAGGAGAGCCGTGAGCGGCAAGGGTGCCCCCGAACTGACCGTGAAGAACTGCCAGGACCTGCGCGTCGCCGTGATCGCCGCCCAGTGGCACGAGCAGGTGATGGACGGCCTGGTGAACGGCGCCATGCGGGCGCTGCACGAGCTCGGCATCGACGAGCCGACGCTGCTGCGCGTGCCCGGCAGCTTCGAGCTGCCGGTCGTCGCCAAGGTGCTGGCCGGCCGGGGTTACGACGCGATCGTGGCGCTCGGCGTCGTCATCCGCGGCGGCACCCCGCACTTCGACTACGTGTGCCAGGGCGTGACCGTCGGCCTCACCCAGGTCTCCGTCGAGACGGGCGTCCCCGTCGGCTTCGGCGTCCTCACCTGTGACGACGAGGAGCAGGCGCTGGCCCGCGCCGGTCTGGAGGGCTCCACCGAGGACAAGGGCCACGAGGCGGTCACCGCCGCCGTCTCCACCGCGGCCACCCTGCGTTCGGTATCCGAACCGTGGCGGTGAGCACACCCCCGTACCCCGTAAGCTGACTTCCACCATGGCCAACAAGACGTTCGAGGAGCTCTTCGCGGAGCTCGAGAAGAAGGCCGCCTCCGGCGACCCGGCGACCTCCCGCACCGCCCAGCTCGTGGAGCAGGGCGTGCACGCCATCGGCAAGAAGGTCGTCGAGGAGGCGGCCGAGGTGTGGATGGCCGCCGAGTACGAGGGCGCCGACCGCACCGCCGAGGAGATCTCGCAGCTGCTGTACCACCTGCAGGTGATGATGGTCGCCCGGGGCATCTCCCTGGACGACGTGTACGCCCATCTGTGAGCGGACCGCCGTGCGCGGCCCGCTCGAGCCGGCCGCTGTGAGAAGCCCGCACCTCCCCGCGTGACACCACCCCACCGATCGAAGAGAAGGAAGCCGTCACCATGCTGCGCATCGCCGTTCCGAACAAGGGTTCACTCTCCGAGCCTGCGTCGGCGATGCTCCATGAGGCCGGCTACCGCCAGCGCAAGGACCGCCGCGAGCTGGTGCTGGTCGACGCGGCCAACAACGTCGAGTTCTTCTTCCTGCGGCCGCGCGACATCGCCGTGTACGTCGGCTCCGGCAAGCTCGACATCGGCATCACCGGCCGGGATCTGCTGCTGGACTCCGGGGCGAACGCCGAGGAGATCATGCAGCTCGGCTTCGGCGGCTCCACGTTCCGCTACGCCACCCGCCCGGGCACGGCCACGGACGTGACGCAGTTCGGCGGGATGACGGTCGCCACCTCGTTCTCGGGGCTGGTCTCCAAGCACCTCGCCGACAACGGCGTCGACGCCGCCGTCGTCCACCTGGACGGGGCCGTCGAGACCGCGATCCAGCTGGGAGTCGCCGAGATCATCGCCGACGTGGTGGAGACCGGGACCACGCTCCGCCAGGCCGGGCTGGAGATCATCGGCGACCCGATCCTGAAGTCGGAGGCCGTCGTCATCCGCCGCTCCGGCGCGGACGCCGCGGAGCCGAAGGTGCAGCAGTTCCTGCGCCGGATGCAGGGCGTCCTGGTGGCCCGGGAGTACGTGATGATGGACTACGACTGCCGCGCCGAGCACCTCGAGAAGGCCGTCGCCCTCACCCCGGGCCTGGAGTCCCCCACCGTCTCCCCGCTGCACCACGAGGGCTGGGTGGCCGTGCGCTCCATGGTCCCCGCCGTCGAGGCGCAGCAGATCATGGACGAGCTGTACGAACTGGGCGCACGGGCGATCCTCACCACGAACATCCACGCCTGCCGCCTGTGAGCACCCTCCCGTGAGTGACGCGATACCCATGAACACCGAGCCGCCCGCCCTCCCGGTCACCTTCCGGCCCACCCGCACCCGTGTCGTCCTGCTGACGGCCGGGGCGGCGGCCTGCGCGATGATCTCCGGGGTCAGCTTCCTGCTGCCGCTGGGCCCGGGGGAGCGGGCGAGCTTCCTCCTCACCGGCCTGCTCATCCTGGGCGTGCTGACGCTGCTCAGCCGCCCGCACGTCACCGCAGACGCCGAGGGCGTCACGGTCACCAACCTGACCAACCGGCGCCGGCTGGCCTGGGCGGAGATCCTGCGGGTCAACCTGCGTCCCGGCGATCCGTGGGTGACCCTGGACCTGTCCGACGGCACGAGCCTGCCCGTGATGGGCATCCAGCCCGGCATCGCCAAGCAGCGCGCCATCGCCGACGCCCGCGCCCTGCGGGCGCTGGCGGAGTCCCGCGGTACCGGGCGCGACCAGTAGGCCCCGGCGGGGGGCCGGTGTGCGCGGCTCACCCGTACGCCCCTGCCCGATCGGGCCCGGTCTTGATTACCCTGTTGTCCAGCGGTGTCCCCACGCGCCGCGGCACACGCTGCCACCTCCGACTCGAGGAGTGACCCCCGCAAGCCGATGGACGGTCCGTCCGGTAGTACCAGCGCCGCCTCCCACGACGAGGCGGCGACATGATCACTTCCCTTCTGCTGCTCGCCGCGGCCTTCGCTCTGATCCTGGCCAACGGGTTCTTCGTCGCGGCCGAATTCGGTCTCGTCACGGTCGAGCGGCCCCAGGCCGAGCGTGCCGCCGCCGCGGGCGACCGCCGCGCCCGTACGGTCGTCAAGTCCCTGCGCGAGCTGTCCTTCCAGCTCTCCGGCACCCAGCTCGGCATCACCATCACCTCCCTCGTCGTCGGCATGCTCGCCGAGCCCTCGCTCGCCCGGCTGCTGCGCGGCCCGCTCACGGCGACGGGGCTGCCGGACGGGGCCGTCCCGGGGACGGCCATCGTGCTGGGCGTGTTCATCGCCTCCGCGGTGCAGATGGTCATCGGCGAGCTGGTGCCCAAGAACTGGGCGGTCTCCCGGCCGATGCAGGTGGCCCGTTTCGTGGCCGGCCCGCAGCACGCCTTCGCCCGCTTCTTCCGCCCCCTGATCACCCTGCTCAACTCGGCCGCCAACCGCGTCGTGCGGCTGCTCGGCGTCGAGCCGACCGAGGAGCTGGCCTCGGCCCGCACCCCCGGCGAACTCGTCTCGCTCGCCCGGCACTCGGCGCAGGCCGGCGCCATCGAGGAGGACACGGCCGACCTGTTCGTCCGTACGCTCTCGCTCGGTGAGCTCACCGCGCAGCACGTGATGACGCCGCGGGTGCGGGTCAGCGCGCTGCAGACGGACGCCACCGCCGCCGACGTCCTCAACCTCACCCGGGCGACCGGGCTGTCCCGCTTCCCGGTCTACCGGGACCGGCTGGACGAGGTGGTCGGCATGGTGCATCTGAAGGACGCGCTCGCCGTGCCCGTCCACGAGCGCATCCGCGTCCCCGCCGGACGGATCGCCCGGCCGCCGCTGCTGGTGCCCGAGACGATGCCCGTACAGCCGCTGCTGGAGCGGCTGCGCAGCGAGCAGCCGATCGCCGTCGTGGTCGACGAGTACGGCGGTACGGCCGGCGTCGTGACGCTGGAGGACATCGTGGAGGAGCTCGTCGGCGAGGTCCGCGACGAGCACGACCGCGAGACCGACGGCGTCCCCGACCTGCGCCAGGCCCCGCTCTGCGAGGACGGCAGCCCCGCCTGGGACGCCGACGGAGGCTGCCGCGTCGACCTGCTGCGGCGCATCGGCCTCGTCGTCCCCGACGGCCCCTACGAGACGGTCGCGGGTCTGGTGGCCGACCTGCTGGGCAGAATCCCCGTACCGGGCGACACGGCCGCCGTACCGGGAGCGCCCGGCTGGCGGCTGTCGGTGCGCCAGGTGGGCCACCACCGTGCGGAGCTCGTACGGATCGTCCGTACCAAGGCCGCCGGGGCGAGTGACGGAGGGCCGCTGACATGAGTGTGCTGCAGCTGGTCTTCGCCCTGGTCCTGGTGCTGGCCAACGGGTTCTTCGTGGGCGCGGAGTTCGCCCTGGTGTCGGTGCGGCGCAGCCAGATCGAACCGGCGGCCGCCGCCGGTTCCTCGCGTGCCCGGCGGGTGCTGTACGGGCTGGAGCATCTGCCGCAGATGATGGCGGCGGCCCAGTTCGGCATCACGGTGTGCTCGCTGACGCTGGGCGCGGTGGCGGAACCGACCGTCGCGCGGCTGCTGGAGCCGGTGTTCCACGCGGTGCACCTGCCGCAGGGGCTGATCCATCCGCTGAGCTTCCTGATAGCGCTGACCGCGGTGGTGTGCCTGCATCTGGTGATCGGCGAGATGGTGCCGAAGAACCTCGCCATGGCGGCGCCCGAGAAGACGGCGCTGTGGTTCTCGCCGGGGCTGGTCGCCTTCGAGCGGCTGACGCGGCCGGCGACGGCGTTCCTCGCGGCGTGCGCCAAGCTCGTCCTGCGGCTGTTCCGGGTGGAGCCCAAGGACGAGGTTGCGGCCGTCTACACCAGCGAGCAGCTCACCGACCTCATCGACGACTCGCGGCAGGCGGGCCTGCTCGACGAGGGCGAGCAGGAGCGGCTCGAGGACGCGCTGGAGCTGGGCAGCCGCCCGGTGACGGACGTCCTGCTGGCGCCCGCGTCGCTGGTCACCGTGGTCCCGTCGGTGACCCCGCAGCAGGTGGAGCAGCTCACCGTGCGTACCGGGTACTCCCGTTTCCCGGTCGTCGGTCCGGGCGACGCCTTCATGGGCTATCTGCACGTCAAGGACGTGCTGGAGCTGGAGGAGCAGGACCGGCCGGTGCCGCAGCACGTGTGGCGTCCGATGACCGTGCTCTCCGCGGAGCTGCCGCTGGACGACGCGCTGACCACGATGCGGCGGTCGGGGTCCCACCTCGCGGCCGTGGCGGCGCCCGGCGGGCGGGTGCAGGGGCTCGTCGCCCTGGAGGACGTGCTTGAGATGCTCGTCGGCGAGGTCAAGGACCCGGCGCATGTGAAGGCGCCGACCCCGCGCGTCCCGCGCACGGGCGGTGAGCCGGAAGCGCTGCCGCAGCCGGTGCGGGCGGGCTTGTGAATCCCTGACCCCGCGCGGCCCGCGATCCCCTACGATCACCGCATGTCGCAGGAGATCGGGATCGCGGGCCGCGCGCAGGTGACGGGCCTCGCGACCGCGCTGGCCCGGGCGTTCGTGGACGACCCGGTCTGGTCGTACGTCTTCCCGGACGAGGAGGCACGCCGCGGCCGGATCCTCGCGCGGGTGTTCTCGGCGCAGCTGCGGTACTTCCATCTGCGCCACGGCGCCTGCGACTACACGGCCGACGGCACCGGCCGCGTCGTGGCCGGCGCGCTGTGGAACCCGCCGGGGACGTGGCGCACGTCCCTGTGGGACGACGTGGTCTCGCTGCCGGCCGCAGTCCGCGCGGCGGGCCGCCACCTCGCGCGGGGCTTCGCGGTGATCCGCGCGATGGAGAAGGTCCACCCGGACGAACCGCACTGGTACCTCGCGGTGATCGGCACCGACCCGGACGTCCGCGGCACGGGCCACGGTGCGGCCCTGATCACCGCCCGTCTCACCGAAGCCGACGCCTCGGGGCTCCCGGTCTACCTGGAGTCGAGCAACCCGTCGAACGTCCCGTACTACGAACGCTTCGGCTTTCGCGTGACGGGCGAGGTACGCCCCGGCCGGGGCGCCCCCACCCTGCACACGATGCAGCGGCCGGTCGGCGGCTGAGCGGTCCGGCCCGCGCCTCCGCAGGGGACCGCACCACTAGTCCAGCGGCATCTCGTCCTCCGGCCCCCGCCCCGACAGGATCTCCCCGTACGCCTGCATGAGGTCGGCCAGGCGCAGCGTGGACAGGTCCTGGCGGGTGGGGACCGCGGCGTAGCCGCTGAGGCGGAGGTCGCGGTAGGCGCAGGTCTTCTCGTACAGGGTGCGCAGGAAGCGGCCGTTGCCCAGTTCGTCTATCCAGCCCTGGTCGACGACGTGGCCGCAGATCGAGCGGAGCTCCTCCAGCGACTCCTCGTCCCAGACGTCGCCGTGCTGCGCGGCGAGCGTCTCGCCGATCGCCCGGAGTTCCAGGGGGCGGTAGGAGGGGAAGTCGACCCGGGTGGTGAAACGGGAGCTGAGGCCGGGGTTCGCGGCCAGCAGGCGGTCCATGCCCTCGGGGTAGCCGGCAAGGATGACCACGAGCCGGTCGCGGTTGTCCTCCGCCCGCTTCAGCAGCACCTGCAGCGCCTCGTCGCCGTACGCGTCGCCCTTGCTGTAGCCGACGCCCGCGAGGCTGTACGCCTCGTCGATGAACAGCACGCCGCCCAGGGCCGAGTCGATCAGCTCGTTGGCCTTCACGGCGGTCTGGCCGAGGAACTCGCCCACCAGGTCGGCCCGTCCGGCCTCGACGAGGTGGTCGCTGCCCAGCAGGCCCAGCGCGTAGAAGACCCGGCCGAGGATGCGGGCGACCGTGGTCTTGCCCGTACCCGACGGGCCGGAGAAGACGAAGTGGCGCTTCGGCGGCTGCACCGGAAGGCCCTGGCCGGCCCGCAGCCGCGCCATGTTGAGCTGCGCGGACAGCGCCCGCACCTGCCGCTTCACCGGCTCGAGGCCCACCATCGCGTCCAGCTCGGACAGCGCCCGCGCGAGCAGCGCGGGATCGGACGGTCCCGCCGGGAGCGCGGGATCCGGCGTACGGGTGGACCCCCGGCCGCGTTCGCGCACCGCGTCCGCGTCCACCGGGGCGGAGGCGCCGAGGTCCGTGTCGTCGTCCAGGCCCAGCAGCGGATCCAGTCCGTCCCCCGGCCCGTCCCCGAAGTCCTGTCCGAGCTCCGCGTCCCGCCCCAGCACGGCGTCCAGCCCGGACCCGGCGAGCGACACCGCCGGCATCCCCGGCAGCGAGTCGATCCCGTCGTCCTCCGCGATCGCGGTGATCCGTGCGGCGGTGTCCATGAACGTCGGATCGACGCGGTGCACGGCCCGGTAGAGGGGGAGCGCGGCCGCGCTGCGGCCCGTGCCCTCGTACGCCCGGCCCAGCCAGTAGCGCAGCTCCTTGCGCTGCGGCTGCTCGCTGCGGCACCGCATCAGTGCCCGCGCGAGCAGCGGCGCCGCCTGCCCGTACATCTCCAGCCGCACCCGCGCCATGCCCGCGAAGAGCGACGCCTCGATGCCCAGCAGCGGATCCTCCAGCAGCGGTCCCGTGTGGCGTACCAGCTGCTCCCAGTCCTTCACCAGATAGGCCCGGCACGCGTGCAGGAACCGCACCTGCGGATCGGCGTCCACCGGCGGGCACTCCGCCAGCGCCTGGTCCAGCTCCGCCACATGCCGGCCGTCCAGCCAGTGCGAGGCGTGTGCCAGCAGCAGATCGCGGTCGGAGTCGAGCACGGGCTGCACCCACCAGCCCAGCCAGTACCAGGAGTTCAGCGGCCGTCCGTGCCGCTCGCGCTGCTCGCCGAAGCGCTCCCGGTGCCGGAACATCCGCAGCAGGGCGGTCGCGGTGTCGGCGCGCAGCGCGTGCAGCCCCAGCCAGCCGTCCGCCATGCCCGGGTCCAGCCGCACCGCCGTACGGAACTCCTCCTCGGCCCGGTTGTAGGCACCCACCGTGTACGCGTCGACCGCGCGCAGCCAGGCGAGATCGGCCGGGGCATGCGAGCCCTCCGTGCCGCGATCCATCACGTGCCCCCCAACCGTTCCCCCGGAGAATGCCGTCGCGCAGGCCAACGCGCCTGATAGCGAAGGGGAGTTACTGAGATGCCGACCCGTGCATCGTACCCGTGACATACGCACGTACCGAAGAGTTCGTTCACGCACCGCATCCGGATCGCGGTCTCGTGACGGTGGGTGACCGAACGCCGTGCGGACAGGACGAAGCCCCCGGTCACGGGGGAACAACCGGGGGCTTCGCGCTCGTGGTGCCGGCCCGTCGGACCCGCACATTGAGAACGTAAGACCTGTGCGGCCATCGGGTCAAGCCGAGTTGGCAGACTGCCCGGGAGCGTCCGCTTGCTGACCTACCAGTCAGTTCGCAAACGGTCACCGAGCGTGAGATACGGGCCTGTTCACCCCCCGGCGGAAGGCCCCGGCAGCACCGTGTACCCCGTCTCTCCCTGCAGTACCAGCGCATCGGCGTACGGGCGTGAGGGATCGGCCGCGAAGTGGCGTTGCTCACCCAGCTCCCACTCCCGCCAGAACGAGGCCAGCTCCCGCCCGTCCCGCCGCCGGCCGCGCGCCCAGGACTCGCGGGCGGGCAACTCCATCCACAGCAGGCGCGCCAGCGCGGGCCGCACCGACCGGCGTCCGGCACCCACCCCCTCCAGCAGCACCACCGGCGCGGGCTCGACCGCCCGCCGCTCCGTGAAGGCGCGCCGCGTCCAGTCGTACACGTCGTACGCGCCCGGGCGGCCCTCGGCGAGCGGCCGCAGCACCTGCTCGCGCAGCCGCCGCGTCCAGCCGAAGAAGTCCTCGTGGGTGGCCAGATCGTCGAGGTGGACGACCGGCGCCCCGTCCAGGCGGTCCGCGAGCCGGGCGGCGAACGTGCTCTTCCCCGACCCGGCGTGTCCGTCGACGGCGACCAGCCGGACCGCCCCCAGGGACGGGGGCAGGGCCCGCAGCTCCCGGGCGAGCGCCGCCAGTCGGGGGCATTCGGAGTGGTTCATCCAGGTCAGCCTACGGTGCTCCCCGCAGCCTCCCAGGTCACGCCACTGGTCCACACCAATATTTGAGCCCGGTAAGGCTGGCCGAAAACGCTGCCCAAGGTGAATAGTTGCGTGCACACGTTCGTACCCCACGTTCCTCCGGACCGTCCTCTGGGAGTCGCGCATGCCCGGAACCGCCTCTCGGCGCACTGTTCTCGCCGCCGCCCTCGCCGTCGCCGCGGGCGCGGCCGCCGCCCCGTCCGCCGCGGCGAGCGGCACCCCCGAGACCGCGCTGAACCCGCTCGTCGACTACCACGGCTGGGCCACCGTCCCCGCCTGGCTGAGCGGTACGGACCAGGGCACCCGGCTCGTCGCCGGGGTGCGGCCGGGCATAGCGATCGGCAGGGCCCAGGGCAGCACCGACTACACCGACCCGCACACCGGGGTCACCGCCGCGTACGAGTACGCCACCTGGACCTCGCCCGTCCACCGGCTGTCGGTACCCGCCACCGAGGTCGTCGCCTCCTGGAACGCGCGCACCCCGGCCGGCACCTGGATCCAGATCGAGCTGCAGGGCACGTACAACGACGGCACCGCCACCCCCTGGTTCATGATGGGCCGCTGGGCCGCCGGTGACGCCGACATCAAGCGCACCTCGCTGGACGACCAGACCGACGGCAAGGCGAGCATCTGGACGGACACGTTCTCCGTCGACGACGCGTCCACCGGGCTGCGGCTGGTCGACTACCGGCTGCGCGTCACCCTCTACCGCCGTCCCGGCAGCGACGCCACCCCCGTCGTGTGGCGCGTCGGGGCCATGGGCTCCGACGTACCGGACCGCTTCGAGGTGCCGGCCTCCGAGCCGCGCGTGGCCCGGGAACTGCTCGTCCCGCGCTTCTCGCAGAACATCCACGCCGGTCAGTACCCGGAGTTCGACAACGGCGGCGAGGCGTGGTGCAGCCCCACGTCGTCGCAGATGATCATCGAGTACTGGGGCCGCACGGCCACCGCCGAGGACCTCGCCTGGGTCAACCCCGAGTACGCCGACCCGCAGGTCTGCCAGGCGGCCCGGATGACCTTCGACCACCAGTACGACGGCTGCGGCAACTGGCCGTTCAACACCGCCTACGCCGCCACGTACCGGAACATGCACGGCGTCGTCACCCGGCTCGGCTCGCTGACCGAGGCGGAGATCCTGATCAAGGCGGGCATCCCGCTGATCACCTCCCAGTCCTTCCTCGCCACCGAGCTCGACGGCGCCGGCTACGGCACCTCCGGCCATCTGATGACCGTCGTCGGCTTCACCGCCGAGGGCGACGTCATCGCCAACGACCCCGCCAGCTCCAGCGACGAGGCCGTGCGCAACGTCTACAAGCGCCGGCAGTTCGAGAACATCTGGCTGCGCACCAAGCGCTACAACGCCGCCGGCCAGATCCGCTCCGGCACCGGCGGCATCTGCTACGTCCTGTGGGGCTCCGAGATCACCCCGTTCCAGCGCGCCGCGCTCGCCGCGGTCGGCATCCGCTGAGCGCACCACTTCGTAAACCGTCCTACCTGGAGTACGCCATGTCCCGAACCCCCTCCCGGCGCACAGTGCTCACCGCCGCCCTCGCGGCGGCGGCCGGCGCCGCGGTCTCCCCGGCGTTCGCCTCCGCCCGGACCGGCGCGAGTGCCCTGTCCGCGGGCTCGAACGTCGACTACCACGGCTGGTCCACGGCCGCCGGCTTCGCCACCGGCACCGCCGCGGGCACCACCGTCACGGGCACCCGCCCCGGCCTGGCGATCGCCGCCCCGGCCGGCACCGCGGACTACACCGACCCGCACACCGGGGTCACCGCCGCGTACGAGTACGCCACCTGGACCTCGCCGGTCCACACCCTGGCCGTGCCCGCGACCGAGGCCGTCGCCTCCTGGAACGCGGCGACCCCGGCCGGCACCTGGATCCAGATCGAGCTGCAGGGCACCTACAGCGACGGCACCGCCACCCCGTGGTTCGTGATGGGCCGCTGGGCCGGCGGCGACGCGGACATCAAGCGCACCAGCGTGGACGGACAGGGCGACGGCAAGGCGAGCATCTGGACCGACACGTTCGCCGTCGACGACGCGGCGTCGGGCCTGCGGCTGGTCTCGTACCAGCTGCGCCTGACCCTGTACCGCAAGGCGGGCGGCGGGGCCACGCCGGTCGTCTGGCGGATCGGCGCGATGGGCTCGGACGTCCCGGACCGCTTCGAGGTGCCGGCGAGCACGCCGGCCGTGGCCCGCGAGCTGGCCGTGCCGAGCTACTCGCAGACCGTCCACGACGGCGACTACAAGGAGTTCGACGGCGGCGGCGAGGCGTGGTGCAGCCCCACGTCGTCGCAGATGATCATCGAGTACTGGGGCCGCAAGCCCACGGCCGAGGACCTGGCCTGGGTCGATCTGCAGAAAAAGAAGAAGCACATCGACCCCCAGGTCGACCACGCCGCCCGCTTCACCTACGACTACCAGTACGAGGGCTGCGGCAACTGGCCGTTCAACACGGCGTACGCCTCGACGTACCGCGAGATGAACGGCGTCGTGACGCGGCTGAACTCCCTCAGCGAGGCCGAGATCCTCGTCGGCGCGGGCATCCCGCTCATCACCTCGCAGTCCTTCATCGAGGAGGAGCTGACGGGCGCCGGCTACGGCACCTCGGGCCATCTGATGACGGTCGTCGGCTTCACCGCCGAGGGCGACGTCATCGCCAACGACCCGGCGAACTCCCCGACGGACGCGGCGGTCCGCAAGGTCTACAAGCGCCGCGAGTGGGAGAACATCTGGCTGCGCACCAAGCGCTACAACGACAAGGGCGAGGTCCGCTCCGGCACGGGCGGCGTCTGCTACGTCCTGTGGGGCTCGGAGATCACCGCGGACCAGCGCGCGGCCCTGGCCGCGGTCGGGATCGTCTGACCGTCGCCATCGTCTGACGGCTCCGAAGGCCCCTGCGCGGACCAGCCGCGCAGGGGCCTTCGCGTTGCCCGGCGGGGGATCAGGTCAGCCGGACCCGGATCCGCTGCGGGGCGCCGTACGAACCGCTGAGGTCGCCGAAGACGAGCCTCAGCGTGGCGCCCGGCGTCGCCGAGGCGACCGTGGACGGCTTGCTGAGGACCTCGGCGACCTGCTTCTCCCAGACCACCTCCAGCGAGCGGGCCTGCCGCGACGGGTCCGAGACCACGACGGTCGCCGTGCCGTCGCGGTGCTCGCGGACCAGGACCGACGCGGGAGCGGACGCCGTGAGCTTGCCGACCGTGCCCGGCGCCCAGAAGTTGACCGCCGTCAGACCGAGCCGGGGCACCCGGACGCCCTGCTGCGCGGCGCTGTTGGCGAGGAGCTGCAGCCAGCCCGCGTCCGCCGCCCGCAGGGCCGTCGTGCGCGCGCTCGCGCCGGGCAGCATGACGTACGCGTAGCCCGCGTCCGCCGGGTCCGTGCCGTGGTCGGTGTACAGGGTGAGGTAGCGGCGGGTGACCGGGTCCGTGGGGCCGCCCGTGTTGATCGAGCGCCAGGTGCCCGTACGCTCCTCGCGTACCGCGCCGAGCCGGATGCCCTGCGGGAAGAGGTAGCCCGCCTGGCCCGCGACGTGCGCCCAGCGCGCGCCCGAGAAGGTCTCCCGCCACCCCTGACCGGACGGCTGCACCCGCCCGTCGACCGTGAGCGCGGGCTCGCCCGACGTGCCCAGCGCGCGGTTGTCGACCGTCGTCTCCACCGGGTAGCCGTCCGCGGAGGCGATGCCCGCGCCCAGGCAGACGATCGCGTCGTCCAGCCAGAACCACGACTTGCGGGCGCTCATCGTCGACGCGATGCCCTTCAGGTGCTGCCCCGTCGCCCCGAACTCGCCGTCCGTCGTACCGCCCACCCACGCCGCGTCGGGCATCGGCTGACCCCAGTTGCCGCCCTCGCCGTCCGCGAGGGGCTTGCGGGAGGCGGTGATGCCGGGCAGCCGGTACGGGTCGACGGTCGGCCAGTACGCGTCGGAGTACTGCTCGAGCCCGAAGTCGTCGCCGTACCACTGCAGCCAGCCGGCACCCGTGTGGTAGCCGCGGGCGTGCTCGCCGTTGCCGAACTCGTAGTGGGCGATGCGGTTCGAGGCCATCGACACCGCGGCGCACCAGCCAGGGCGGCGGTGCGTGACCCGGTCCATGTGGTGGAACAGCCGGTGCTCGACGGGCTCCGGGGCCGGCTTGACGCTCGTGTCGTCCAGCAGGGACTGCAGCAGCGAGGCGCGCACCAGGCTGAGGCCCGGGTTCCGCAGCGGCGGGTAGAAGTAGTCGCGCTGCATCCAGCCCTTGACCATCGCCCGCCAGCGGGCGTTCTCCGTCTCGCTCGCGCCCTGCCCGATCAGCACGATCGTCGCCAGCAGCGCGTGTGCGCGGGTGTGCTCGGACGTGCCGTACCGGCTGATGCCGCGGGACGAGACGTTGTCCATCATCAGGCCGTTGTAGACGAAGGGAGCTATCGCCTTGTCGACCGTGTCGAGGAAGAGCTGGGCGTCCGGGGAGTCCACCGGCCAGGACGAGCCGCGCAGCAGCGCCATCAGCCGGCCGACGCCGTCGTGCAGGACGGAGCCGTAGCCGCCGATGTAGGGCACGTTGCGGTGCTGGACGAACGAGCCGTCCGCGTAGAAGCCGTCGCTGCTCGTCACGTACGGGAAGACCGGGTCGAGGGCGGCCGTCGCCCGGGCGACGCGGTCCGCGTTCTCGCCCACGAGGGAGCGGAGGATCACACTGCGGCACAGGTCGACGCGGTTGGCGCCGGTGCTGGTGCCCGTGTACGAGTCGAAGACGGAGTCCGGGACGAAGTGGTCGACGGCGCGGCAGTACGCGGCGATCTGCTCGGGGGTGAGGTGGTCGTACACGAGCACGCAGGTGTCCATCAGCGCCTGCGGGCCGCCTATCTGCCAGTTCCACCAGTTGCCGTAGCGGGTCTGGGTGTCGTTGTAGACCTGGGCGTTGACGTGGTCCAGGCCGGTGAGGACGGCCTGCAGCACGGCCGGGTCGCCGGTCAGCCCGGTGCCCGGCTGGGCCCAGGCCTGGGCCATGGTGCTGAGCCGGTTGTAGCTGTCGTTCATCTTCGCCGAGAAGGCGTACGACTCGGCGTCGAGGTCCGGCTCCGGGTCGAGCCACACGGCGTCGGGCCACAGCGACCCCTGGGCCGGGGCCATGGCGGCGAGGTGGCCCCGGGCGGCGGTGCCGAGGTTCGTGAGCAGCGTGCGGAACGGCTCGGCGGTGGGGCTGAAGCCCGTACCGAGCACGAGGTCGCGCCACTTGGCGCGCAGCGCGGCGAACTCCTCGCTCGCGGCCGTGCTGTCGGCGGCGCGGGCCGGCACCGCGGCGGCGGCGGTGGCGCCGAGGGCGAGGGCGGTGCCTCCTGCCGCCTGGAGGAAGGAGCGGCGGCGCAGGGGAGACGGCATGGGCGGACCTACCTTTGCGGGCGGGCGACGGGCGTGAGGTGGAGCTGACCGGACGGTTCCGCAAGCGCTTACTGCGCGTCAAGGGAGAAGCGTCGACCGGTCAGTTTTCGGTCAGTTACGGGGCGGCCGGGCCGTCGTCCGCTGGGGGGCGGCTGGGCCGTCGTCCGTTACGAGGCGTATGGGCCGTCGTCCGCCGGCGCCGCCCCGCAGGACTCCCGGATGGCAAGCGTGGGCAGCCACTCGACGGCCGACTGCTCGACCCCCGGGTCCTCCAGCCGGCGAGCGAGCACGCGTACCGCCGTCTCCCCGACGGTGAAGTTCGCCGGGCACACCGCGGTGAGCGGCACGTCGGCGAGCGCGGCGATCTCGTCGTTGTGGCATACGAGGGCGAAGTCGTGCGGCACGCGCACGCCGTGGGCGGGCAGGCGCTGCAGCAGGTTCACCGCGTCGATGTCCGTGTGCACGAGCGCGGCCCGCACGCCCTGTGCCGTGATCAGCTCCAGCAGCCGGTCCACGTGGTGGTCGAAGTCCTCGAACTGCCCCAGCACCCCGTCCGTTCCGGGCGAGATGTCGTCGTCGGGCAGCCCGAGCGCACGCACCGCGGCCGCGTACCCCTCGCGCAGGGCGGGCCGCGTGTGCGTGTGCCGGGCCAGCAGCGCGATCCGCCGGTGCCCGAGCCCGGCCAGATGGCGTACGGCGAGGGCGGCGCCGCCCGCGTGGTCGGAGGCCACCCGGTCGAACAGGCCGTCGGGCAGCCCGAGGGGGATGCGGCGCTCCACGAGCACCGCCGGCACGGGCAGCTCCGCGTAGCGCGCGGCCTGCGGCGCGGTGGGGCCGTCGACGCCCCAACTGGGGGTGAGGAGCAGCCCGTCGGCGCCCGCCTTCAGCAGGGTCGCGATCTGGGCCAGATCCCGCCCGGGGGAGTAGTCGGTGATGCCGACGAGCAGCCGCGCCCCGATCCCGGCGGCAGCCTGCCGCGCACCGGCGACGACGTCCCGGTAGAAGTAGTCGGCCACGGGGACGACCATCCCCAGCACGAGCCCGCTCGGCGCGCCCGGCCCGGCCCGCCGGGCGAGCCGCGCGTCGCGTGCGTTGAGCGGCGCGGTCGGCCAGGTCACCGAACCGTGCAGACGCCGCACCCGCCCCACCCCGGCGAGCGCGGCGACGTCGCGGCGGGCGGTCTCGACGGAGACGCCGAGCTCGGCGGCGAGTTCGACGACGCGCACGCTACCGCGCTCGCGAACGATACGCAGGAGCCGGCGATGCCGCACCTCAACGGCCTCACGCACGCCAACCCCCGCACACGCCGCCACCCCCGGCGGCGGTGCCCGCCCGGTACGGATGACATCGACCCACACCGGCCCCGCCACGGTGCTGCGCCGACGCGGCATGCCCGCCGCCACTCGCCTCGGCCCCTCCACACATGCCCGCATCGTCGCACCCCGGGGTACGGCCCCCCGCACGGGGTCCGAGCACTCGGCGCGAGCGCGACGCCACTCTGCGCAGGGGCTCCGCCCTGGGCAGCACGGGGGCTGAGCCCCCGGGGCGTTCGCCCGCACGCCTTTCCCGGTGCGGTGGCGTTCTGTGTGGGGCCGACGGGTGGTGGCTCTGCTGTGTGTGTGGGCGGGCCGTGTGCGGTTCGCCAGCGTGCCCTTGGGGGTGTGGTGGCGTTCTGTGTGGAGCCGGCGGGTGGTGGCTCTGCTCTGGGGGTGTGGGGGCGGAGCCGCGTGGGGCTTTGCTGCCCTACGCCCGCCGCGGTGCGGTGGCGTTCTGTGTGGCGCCGACGGGCGGCTGCTCTGCTGCGGGGGTGTGGGCGCGGGGCCGTGTGCGGTTCGCCCACGTGCCCTTGGCGGTGCGGTGGCGTTCTACGGGGCTGGCGGGCGGCTGCTCTGCTGCGGGGGTGTGGGGGCGGAGCCGCGTGCGGTTCGCCCGCGTGCCCTCCGCGGTGCGGTGACTTCTGCGCGAAGCCCACGCGTAGCCGATCCGCCTCGGGGAGCGTGAGCCGGAGCCACATGCGTTCGCCGCCGCGCCCTCCGTGGTGCGTTGCGGCTCTGGGCGGACCCCGCGTGCTCCGGCTCTGCCTGGTGAGCGTGAGGGCGGAGCCATGTGTGCTTCGCCCGCCTGCCGCGCCGGGCGGCCGGCGGCTGCGCCAGGGCGAGCCCTCCGTGGTGCGGTGCTGGTCTGGGTGGAGCCCGCGCGCGGTGGCTCCGCCCTGGGGAGGGTGAGGTCGAGCCACGTGCGGTTCGCCTCCGTGCCCTCCGTGGTGCGTTGGGCTCTGGGTGGAGCCCGCGTGCAGCGGCTCTGCCTGGTGAGCGTGGGGGCGGAGCCATGTGCGCTTCGCCCGCCTGCCGCGCCGGGCGGCCGGCGGCTGCGCCAGGGCGAGCCCTCCGTGGTGCGGTGCCGGTCTGCGTGAAGCCCGCGCGCGGTGGCTCCGCCCCGGGGGCATGAGCCACGTGGCGCTTCGCCCCGGAGTGCTGGGCGTTGCCCAACCGCGGGGCGCCGTGGCCGTGCGAGGGCGGGGCGGTGCCCCGGGGGGCCGCGCCGCGGCTGGCTGGAGGTGCCGCAGCCCCGCACCTAACCCTTCGCCTCCACGTGCCCCGTCGCGAACCCCGAAGTCCGGTTGCGTGCCCCCAGGCCAGAGACCCCCGCCGACGCCCGGGCCAAAGGCCCCCCGCCGGAGGCGCCCCGTGCACGGCCGGCTGGCGGAGCGGGCCCGGGCCGAGGGCAGCCGCGTCCTGGTCGTCGCACCACCGGCCGCGGCGTACGGCACGACG
>NZ_JBFAXR010000117.1:0-26534 GCF_040680895.1 Streptomyces sp. NPDC051940
GCCGCGGGTGCGGGCGCCGGCCGCCGCGGCGTCGAGGGCGGCGACGGTCTCGGCGTCGGCGCGGATGGCCGCCAGCGCCAGATGCCGGGCGCGCTCCTCGATGTCCTCGGCGGTGGCGGCGAGCCGGCGGTGCATGGCGCGGCGGGCCGACGGTCCCGCCGCGTCGTGCACGGCGGTGGACAGCAGCGGGTGGGTGAAGCGCACCCGGGTGCCGGTGATGGAGATGACGCCCTGCTCCTCGGCGGCCTCCAGCAGCGGGTCGGGGTTGCCGCCGAGGGCCTGCGCGATCCGTCCGGCGGTCGGCTCGGCGAGGGCGGAGGCGGCCAGCAGGACCTCGCGTACGGGCGCCGGGATGCGTTCGACGCGGGCGGCCATCAGCTGGGTGAGGGAGTCCGGCAGGGAGCCGGTGTCCCCGGCGGCGCGGGCGAGTTCGAGGGCGTAGAGCGGATTGCCGCCGGAGACCCGCTCGATCCGGTCCAGGGCGGGCCGCGGCAGCGCGCGCCCCAGCCGGTCGCGCAGCACCCGGTGCAGGGCACTGGTCGCCAGCGGTCCCAGGGTGAGGATCCGGGTGCCCTCGCCGACCTCGGGCAGGGGCACGCCCGCCGCCCCGGTCCGTACGGCGGCGAGGACGCCCACGCGCCCGTGGACGCGACGCGCGGCGAAGGCGAGTGCCGCGGCGCTGGACGGATCGGCCCACTGCAGATCGTCGACGGCCAGCAGCAGCGGCGCGGCGTGGGCCAGCCGCCCGGCGAGGCTGAGCAGCGCCCAGCCGATGGCCCGCGGATCGAGCCCGTCCTCGTCGGGCTCGGCGCGCAGCAGCACCGACTCCACCGCGGCGCGCTGGGGCCGGGGCAACGGGCGTAACACGGCCTCGTCGACACCCGACAGCAGATCGGCCAGCAGCGCGTACGACAGGCCGGCCTCGGCCGCCGCGGGCCGGGCGGCGAGCACGCGGTGGCCGCGCCGCCGGGCCTCGTCGACCGCCGTGGCCCACAGCGTCGTCTTGCCTATGCCGGGCTCCCCGGTCAGCACGAGGCCGGCTGGCTGCCGCCCGGCGGTGACCAGAAAACCGTCGACGGCCTCGAGTTCGGCCTGCCGCCCCGCCGGATGGCGCGCTGCGTACCCCATGGACACCCCCCGACTCCCGGTTCCGGATGGACCGGATTACCGGGGTCGAGGGCAGTGTACGGGCGGGGAGGGACCGGCCGTTATGGATATCTCAGTTGAATACCGTCGTCATACACCCGATCGAGGGTCAAATTGACCACGTGTTCGATCCTTGAGTCCTGGGTCGTGTGGACGAACTCGCACTGGGAGATCCGGATGTCGCTGAAGGGATCGGAGGCCAGTCCCTCGAAGTTGACCGCCATCCGGGCCCCGTCGTGCTCCATGTGCTCCACGACGACGTTGCGGATGATCGCCGGCCGGTCGCCGGTCTGGTTGGAGTAGCGCGCGGTGAGGTAGATGCAGTCGCGGTCGATCTGCCGTCCCGTGAAGCGCCGGACGTAGACGCCGTCGATATAGCCGCCGCGCTTCTTGTTGGTCTTGAGGAAGACGGGGTGGCGGGGGTTGTAGCGGCCGGGGAAGGACAGCGGGTTGATCTCGCAGTTCTCCGCGAAGATGTTGCGCGCCCCGCCGGACATCTCGCTGCCCACCGCGATGCCGCCCCAGCGGCCGGAGAACACGCAGTTGCGCACCACGATGTTCTCGCTGGGCACGCCGACCCGCAGTCCGTCCTCGTCGCGGCCGGACTTCACCGCGATCGAGTCGTCCTCGGTGTGGAAGCGGCAGTTGACGATGTACACGTCGGAGCAGCACTCCGGGTCCGCGCCGTCGCTGTTGTTGATGCGCCCGATCACGTCCACGCTGTCCAGCAGGACGTTCGTGCAGAGCACCGGGTGGATCGTCCACATCGGGGGCTCGAGGACCGTGAGGTTACGCATCACGATGTTGCGGCAGCGGTAGAACTGGATCATGTTGGGCCGCAGATGGTGCCCCTCGCCGAAGACCCGCTCCGCCACCGGTACGCCCTGCTCGCCCATCGCCCGCAGCGCCGCCTGGTCGATCAGCGCGTTGCCGCCGGGATCGCGCCAGCTCTTCCAGGGGCCGGTCATCCCCTGGCCGTCGAGGACACCGCCGCCGCTGATCGACAGGTTCTCCTGCCCGTAGGCGTAGACGAAGGACGAGTAGTTGTAGCACTCGGTGCCTTCCCAGCGGGTGAGGACGACCGGCAGATAGTCGGCGGGGTCGGTGCTGAACAGCACGGTGGCGCCCTCGGTGACGTGCAGGTCCACGTTGCTCAGCAGATGGACGGCGCCGGTGAGGAACCGCCCCTCCGGCACCCGCACATGGCCGCCGCCGGCGGCGTTGCAGGCGGCGATGGCGGCGCGGAACGCGTCCGTGTTCTTGGTGAGGCCGTCACCCACCGCCCCGTAGTCGCGGATGTCGAACCAGCGGTCCGGGAAGACGGGCGGCGTGATCCGGGCCAGGATCTGCGGGACCAGGGCCCACGGCCCGTCCTCGTACTGCGGCCCGGCGAGCTCGGCGGCCTCCGCCGTCTCGGCGGTCTCCACGGCCTCCGCGGCGGTCGCCGGTGGCAGGGCCGCGGCCGCGGCGAGCACGCCGCCGGCCTTGACGAGGGAGCGGCGGGTCGGATGGGTCGGCACGGTGTGACTCCACCTTTCGTCAGACGGTCGGCCGGGGCACGGCGACATGGCCGTAGCGGTCCCAGCCCTGGGAGATGCGGGTGCGGTACTTGTCGGCCTCGGCGGCGTCGCGGATCCAGTCCCACTCGCCGCTCGCGGCCTGCTGCGGATAGGCGCGCATCGCGTCCGCGACGTGCTGCGCCTCGTCGAGCCCGGTCCAGATGAGGGCCTTCAGCTCCTCCGTCTGCTGCTCCGGCCCCTGGACGTAGATCCGGTAGCCGAAGTAGGCGGCGGTGACGGCGTGGTGCAGCCGGGCGGTGAGCAGGGTGCGCTCGAAGTAGGCGTGGAGCTGCGTGTAGTCGGCGTCGGAGAGGAAGGGCCGGGCCTCCTCGATGTCCCGCAGGGCGCTGCGGGCGAGGTTGACGCCGTACTTCTTCTCCTTCTGCACGTAGTGCAGGTACTCCAGGTTCATGGTGTTGCGGTCGGTGACCCAGCCGTTGTCCAGCACGTAGGGGGCCTCGAGCCGGAGCGTGGAGGAGGTCTTGCAGGAGACGGGCCCGAGGTGCTCCACCACGTCCCGCCAGTGGTGGAACTCCTTGTTGACCGTGTGCGCCACGTACGTCACGGGCGGATCGGTCCACTTGCCGGAGACGCTGCGGTGGTAGCTGGAGCAGTACGGGTCGTAGTCCAGCCGGGAGTGGTTGGCGTTGTTGGTGCCCAGGGTGTAGAGCACGGAGGTGATGATCCCGTACGACTTGGAGAGCGCGGATCCCACCTTCGGGGCCGCCGGGGTGCCGTACCGGTGGGCGGCGAACTCCTCGTACAGGTCCTCCGGCCGTACGGCGGGGTCGGCGTCGGCGCGCGCCAGGGCGTAGAGGTTGAGCTCGGTGGGGGTGCCGACGATGCGGGACTCGTCGTAGCGGTCGGTGCGGGCGACGTAGCCGATGACGTTGGGCTGGCGCTGGTAGTAGCGCATCCGATTGACGTGGTCCTCGGCGAAGGCGTTCGCGATCTTGCCCTGGCCGTTGTACTCGCCGGTGGCGTCGTACTCGACGAGCACGGGCCGGCGGATCCGGGTGACGGTCGTGTCGACGGGGTGGGTGAGGAAGAAGTCGTGCGGCTGTGCCTTGATCATCACCCGGGCCGCGGGGTTCTCGACCAGGTCGATGGCGCGCAGGGTGCGGTCCATCTCGGCCGGGTAGTAGCCGAAGGTCCGCAGATAGAGGTTGAGTCCGCGCTCCTCGTTGACCACGTCGGCGACCTGGTCGACGACGTAGGCGAGCTTCTCCTCGTCGGTCGTCAGCCGGCGCGAGTACTGCCGCTCGACCCGCGCGCCGGTCTCGATGAAGGTGAGCACGACGGAGTCGATGTCCGGGACGAGGTCGAGCATGGTGCGGTAGTCGTTCCTGAACCACTCCCAGAACGCCGGGTTGTCCAGGTCGATGGTCCCGCCGGGGCCGGTGCGGAACTCGGCCGGGTAGTAGTCCAGGTCGTACAGGGTGTGGTCCCAGACCGCGACCTCGTCGATGCCGGCGGCGTGCGCGGCGTCGGTGAGGCGGTTGGTCTGCGCGCGCTTGGCCGGGTCCTTGACCTCGTTCAGGTCGTGCACGATCTCATGGCTGATCTGCAGATGGTTGATGTCGTACGCCGGCGCCCGGGCGATGACCTCGTCGGCGCCCCGGTCGCTGTCGGAGAGGATGGTCCAGCCGCGTACGGGCGCGATCGGGGCGGGGTCGGCCGCGGCGGGCTCGTCGGCCGCCACCGGTGCCTGGACCGCGGTGAGCAGGGCCAGGGCGAGGGCGCTCAGCAGGGTGGCGGTGCGGCGGCGTCCCATCACGCCACCTCTGTTCCGTTGACGGAGACCTTCTCGTACGTCACGTCGTCGGCGTAGCTGACGGTGTCCGGGCCCCGGACGCCGGTGAAGACGGAGCGGGACACGTGTACGCCGTCCATCCGGTCGGTCGCCAGGCCCACGAGGTTGAGGACGGCGCGGGCGCCGTCGATCTCGAACTGGTCGATGCGGATGTCGCGGACGGAGACCGGGAGGGTGCCGCCCTCACCGCCGTTGTAGTCCATGTTCACGAAGGCCACGTCGCGCTCGACGCCGCTGCCGGTGAAGCGGCGGGCGTAAACGCCGTCGATGTAGCTGCCGCGCTTCTTGCTGGCCTTGATGTACACCGGGTACTTCACGGGGTAGCGGCCGGGGAAGTCGGCGGGGTTGATCTCGCAGTTCTCGGCGAAGATCCGGCGGGCGCCGCCGGACATCTCGCTGCCGACGGTGATGCCGCCCCAGCGGCCGGAGAACTGGCAGTTGCGCACCACGACGTCCTCGCTGGGCACGCCGACGCGCAGTCCGTCCTCGTCGCGGCCGGACTTCACGGCGACGCAGTCGTCGTTGGTGTTGAAGCGGCTGCCGGTGATGTGGACGAGCCTGCTGGACTCCACGTCCACGCCGTCGGTGTTGTACAGGACGCTGTCGACGGTGATGTCGCGGATCGTGACGTTGGAGCACAGGACGGGGTGCACGGTCCACATCGGGGGGTCGACGATGGTCACGTCGCTGACCAGCACGTTGCGGCAGCGGTTGAACTGCAGCAGCTGGGGGCGCAGATAGTGCCCGGCGCCGAAGACCCGCTGCTCGAGGGGGACGCCGGTGGAGCCCATCTGGCGCAGGAGCCGCTGGTCGGGGCCCTGCAGGGTGCTGGTGCGGTACCAGCTCTCCCAGGGGCCGTCGCCGCCCTGGCCGTCCAGTACGCCGGGGCCGGTGACGGCGACGTTCTCCTGGCCGAAGGCGTAGATCAGCGGGGAGTAGTTGTAGCACTCGGTGCCCTCCCACCGGGTGAACACCACGGGGAGATAGGCGGCCGGGTCGGGGCTGAAGGCCAGGGTGGCACCGTCCTGCAGATGCAGGTTGGTGTTGCCGAGCAGGTGGATGGCGCCGGTCGGATAGCGGCCGGGCGGGACGAGGACGGTACCGCCGCCCGCCGCGGCGCAGGCGGCGATCGCGGCGGCGACGGCCTGCGTGGCGTCCTGGCCGGGGGCGGCGCCGAAGTCGGTGACGGGGAAGACGCGGTCGGGGAAGACCGGCGGGGTGATCCGCTCGAGCAGCGCGGGGACCTGGGACCAGGGGTCGTCCGCCGGCGTGGCCGCCGACGCGGTGGGCGTACGCACGGCCGGGAGCAGGGCGCCCGCGGCGGTCAGGGTGGTGGCGCGGAGAAGCGCGCGGCGGCTGAAGTGCATCGGTTCGGCCAATCGACGGGTGTCCGGTGCGGGTGAGATAGCGCTTTCTCAGTCAGGACTGCGAAGACAAGGTCCCTTGGGTGATTCTCCTTGTCAAGGGAGCACGTTGGGGCTGTTACTGATCAGCAAGTCAGCCGGTAGCGCTCTCCAGACCGGTCGAGCCGGCGGAATCCCGTGGACAGGCCGATCCGCGGCGGCCTACGGTCGCCGGGCTCCCCGCCCCGTCCGCAGGACCCCTGACGCCCCGGAGGCACCGGCCAGTGGATCTTCCGCGCATCTTCACCCTCCGCGAGAGCAGCCACCGCATCCACAACCCCTTCACCGCGGACAAGCTCGCCGTCCTCGGCGGAGCGCTGCGGCTGGAACCCGGCACCCGGGTGCTCGATCTGGCCTGCGGCTCCGGGGAGTTGCTCTGCACCTGGGCCCGCGACCACGGCGTCACCGGGACCGGGGTGGACATCAGCACCGCGTTCGTCGCACGGGCCCGCGCCCGCGCCGCCGAGCTGGGCGTCGCGGACCGCGTCGGGTTCGTCCACGGGGACGCCGCCGGCCACGTCGCACCGGAGCCGGTGGACCTCGCCGCCTGCGTGGGTGCCACCTGGATCGGCGGCGGTGTGGCCGGCACGGTGGAGCTGCTGGCGCGCAGCGTGCGCCGCGGCGCGCTGATGCTGATCGGCGAGCCGTACTGGCGCCGGGAGCCCCCCGACCGGGAGGCCGCGGAGGCGTGCCACGTGGGCGACGCGTCCGAACTGCGGTCGGCGGCGGGGCTGATCGAGCAGTTCGGCGAACTGGGCTACGACGTGGTGGAGATGGTGCTGGCCGACGAGGAGAGCTGGGACCGCTACCGCGCGGCCCAGTGGCTGAACCTCCGCCGCTGGCTCGACGCGCACCCGGACGACGCGCTCGCGGCCGAGGTACGGCACGAACTGGCCACGGCGCCGGCGCGGTACGCGCGCTATGAGCGCGAGTACGTCGGCTGGGGCGTGTTCGCGCTGATGGCGCGGTGACGCGGTGACGCGGTGACGCGGTGACGCGGTGACGCGGTGAGCCCACGCGGGCCGACGCCCGCCGGAGCCGACACCCGCCGAATCCGGAGCCCGCCGCCGTACGACCCGACCGGCGTACGGACCACCCCGCACGCGCCTCCCGCCCCGCCGGGCGAGAATGATCGTATGCCGAGCCGCCCCTCCCCCGCCCCCGTCGGGATCATCCCCGTCACCGTCGTCAACGCCTGCCTCCGCGACGGCTCGGGCGGCAGCCCCACCGCCGTCCTCGACGACGTCGCGCTCACCGACGCCGCCCGCGCCCGGGTCCCCGGCCTGGTGGGCGCCTCGCACGCCGTCTTCGTCGCACGCGGCGAGGACACGGACGCCGTCTCCCTGCGCTTCTTCACCGCGGCCGGCGAACTGCCCGCCTGCGGCCACGGGACCGTCGCCGCGCTGGTCTGGCTGGCGGAACGCGCCGGGGCCGGCGCCGACCACCGCTTCACGCTGCGCACCGCGAACCGGGTCTTCGACGGCTGGACGTCGGCCGAGGGGGCCCACCCGCACGCCGCCTTCGACCCCGGCCCCGTCGACCTGCGCGACCCCCGCGCCGAGGAGGCCGACCTGGTCCTGCCCGCCCTCGGCCTCGCTCCGGACGACGTGGCGGGCGCCGTCCGGGTCGCCGGGGTGGGCCGGGCGCGGATCCTGGTGCCCGTGGCCTCCCGGTCCGTGCTGGCCTCCGTGGCGCCGGACTTCGCGCGGCTGCGCACCGCCTGCGACCGGACGGGCCTGCTCGGCGCGTACGTCTACTCGGTCCCGGACGGTTCGGGCCGTGCGGCGGCACGGATGTTCGCGCCGTCGATCGGCGTACCGGAGGACATCGCCAACGCCAACAGCACGGCCTGCCTCGCCGCCCATATGGCGGGCGGCGGCAGCACGGTCCTGTCCGTCGACATGGGCGACTCGCTCGGCAGCCCGGCGACCATCACGGCCACCGTGCGCCCGGGTCCGCGGGGACCCGCGGTACGGATCGGCGGCACCGCGGCGGTCGTCCGGACCACCGGACTGCCGGAGCCGGTGCTCAACGCGCCGCAGGCGCCCCCGTCGAACCCCTGACCTGCAGCTCCACCGGGATCGTGCGCGGCTCGTACGCCTCGCCCGCCATCAGCCGGCCCAGCGCCTCGGCGGCCGCGCGGCCGAGCAGGTCGCGGGGCACGGTGACGGTGGTGAGGGGCGGCGAGGAGTAGCGGGCGAGGTCGATCTCGTCGAAGCCGGTGAGGGAGACGTCCTCCGGCACCCGCACGCCCAGCTCCGCGAAGCGGCCGAGCACGCCCAGCGCGACGAAGTCGTTGTACGCCACGACGGCCGTCGCCCCGGTGTCGAGCGCCGCCTGCGCCGCGGCGAAGCCCTCGTCGACCGTGGAGCCGCACGGCACATGGTGGACCCGGATGCCGAACGCCTCCGCGCCGGCCAGGGCGCGCAGGCGCTCGCTGTTGGACCAGGAGCGTTCGGGGCCGGCGAGGTAGGCGACGTGGCGGTGGCCCAGCTGGGCGAGGTGGCCGCACAGGGCCATCAGGCCGTGGAAGAAGTCGACGGTGATCGCGTGCAGGGCGATACCGGGTTCCTGCCGGTTGGCGACCAGCGCGGGGACGCCGCGGTCGAGCAGGGCGGCGAGGTCCGCGCGGGGCATGCGCGGGGAGCACAGCAGCATGCCGTCGGCGTGCCGGGCCAGCTCCTCGGCGAGTTCGCGTTCGGCGCCTGCATTCTCCGCGGAGTCCATGACCAGGACGCGGGTGCCGGACGAACGGGCCACGGCGGAGACGGACTTGATCACGTCGTGGAAGTACGGGTTGGACAGGTCCGGCACGAGGACACCGATCGTCCCGGAGCGCCCGCGGGCCAGCCCCTGGGCCGCCGCGCTCGGCCGGTAGCCCAGCTCCCCGATCACGGTCCTGACCCGCTCGGCGAGCGCGGGGTCGACGGTGTTCACTCCGTTGAGGACCCGGGAGACCGTGGCGACCGAGGCGCCCGCGGCCTGGGCGACGTCGCCGATCGTCACGCGCCTCGGACGTTTCGCCGCTGCTGCCATCGCTCCCCCTCGCTCGATACGTCGCGGTGCTGCGGGAAATCGCTTCCCCGTGCAGGGAACCTAGCATCCTCGGATGACCGGACGGCGTCGGCACCGGTCTCCCACCGCAGACGCGATGTTACGCCGCGCCGCGCGGGGCCGACTGGGACGATGTCCGCATGGACAAGGTCAGCACACCCGCCGTCCTCGCCGCGATCGCCGACGGCCTCGGCGACTGGCGCAGGCTCGCACAGCCGCTGGCGGCCCGCTACCGCGCCGGGGACGCCGGATCGGCGGCGGCCTTCGTGGGCGCGGTCGTACGGACCGCGGCGGACACGGGCCACGGCGTACCGGAGATCCGGCTGAACGGCGAGGCGGTCGACGTCAGCCTGTATACGGTCGACGCCACGGGGGGTCGGTGGATCACGGTCCGGGATCTCGAACTGGCCCGCGCGATCAGCGCGCTCGCCCGCGCCGAAGGGCTCACCCCGGCGCCCGCGGAGCTGGCCCAGCTGGAGCTGGCCCTGGACACCGCGGACGACGCGGCGGCGGGGCCCTTCTGGTCCGCGCTCCTCACCGGCGACGCGGGCCACACCGTGGCCGACTCGGTGTTCGACCCCACGAACCGCACCCCGGGCGTCTGGTTCCAGCAGACCGCCCCGCACGACCCGCCGCGCCAGCGCTGGCACCTCGATCTGTGGCTGGCTCCCGAGGTGGCGGACGCCCGCATCGCCGCGGCCGTCGCCGCGGGCGGCACGGTGGTCGACGCCTCCGCGGCCCCGTCGTTCACGGTCCTGGCGGACCCGGAGGGCAACAAGGTGTGCGTCTGCACGGCGCTGACTCGCGAATAGCCCGCCGCGCCCCTGGCGCGTACAGCCCGCAGCGCCCGTAGCGCGAAGAGCCCGCCGCGCCCCTACTCCCCGAAGAGCTCCGGGACCTTGTTCTCCATGACCACCCGGCCCAGCAGGGCCGCGAGGGCCTCCCGGTCCGCGGGCGGGAGGTTCGAGGTCAGGGCGTCGATGCGGGTGCAGGCGTCGGTGTAGAAGGCGTCCGCCACGCGGGCGCCCTCGTCCGTGAGGGCGAGGCGGACGGCGCGGCCGTCCTCGGGGTCGGGCTCACGGCGGACCAGGCCGCGGCGGGCGGTGCGGTCGACCAGTCCGGTGAGGCTGGACTTGGCCAGGCGCAGCATCGGGCCCAGCTCGCCCATGCCGCGCGGCCGGGCCATCAGTACGCACAGCAGCTGGCCCTGCTGCGAGGTGATGCCGTGATCGCGGGCCGCCTCGGCGTACACCGCGTCGGTCAGGAACGCCGAGCGCACCAGCGCACCGACCACGCCCAGCTGCCCGTCCTCATGCTTGACCACACCCGCATACTACCTTCGCATCACGAACTAATTCCCGGGCACTGGTGTTCCCGGGAACACCAGTGCCCCGCGCCGCGTTCCCCCACCATGCCACTCAAGGGAGAGTACGAGCCCGGTACCTGGGACTGGGCGACGAAGCAGGCGCGGCTGATCGAGGACTCGGGCGGCACGCGGGGCACGACGATGAACGGCCTGCCCGTCGTCCTCATGACCAGCGTGGGCGTGCGCAGCGGCAAGCTGCGCAAGAACCCGTTGATGCGGGTCGAGCACGGCGGGGAGTACGCGATCGTCGGCTCCAAGGGCGGCGATCCGCAGCACCCCGCCTGGTACCACAACGTCGTCGCGAACCCCCATGTGGAGCTGCGGGACGGCCCCGTGCAGAAGGACTACCGCGCCCGCCTGGTCACCGGCGGGGAGCGCGACGCGTGGTGGGAGCGCGCCGTCGAGGCGTTCCCGCAGTACGCCGCCTACGCCACGAAGACCGACCGCGAGATCCCGGTCTTCGTCCTCACGGAGTTCGCGCCGCAGGGCTGATCCCCGCGGCGGAGTTCACGCGCAGGGCTGAGCCCCACGACGGGGCTCAGCCCGTGGGCGAGGACGGGACGAGGCCGGCGGCGATGGCCGCGTTCAGCGAGCTGTGGTCGGCGGCCGTCTGGTCCGTGTAGCGCAGGGCGAAGTCCGTGACCGCCTTGTCGAAGACGTCGCCGCCACCGAGGTAGGCCGCGATGGCGATGCGGTCCCCGGTACGGGCGTGGGCGCGGGCAAGCACCCAGCCGCACAGGGTGGCGTAGCCGCGCAGCGTGCGCGGGTCCAGCGTCGCGACGTCGATGGAGCCCTTCATGTCACGCAGCTGGCGCCAGTAGTACTGGTACCCCTGCGGACCGGTGACCCAGCCGAGGAAGATGTCGCTGGCGGCCTGCAGCATCCGCTGCCCCGCCACCACGCGGTGGCCCGCGTGGTGGTGCCGGGGCGGACCCAGATGCGGCTCCAGGACGGACGGGCCCGCCTCCTTGATCTGCAGGAAGAGCGGGTCACCCGCGTCGCGGCCCTCCAGCAGCACGATGAAGCAGCGCGTGCCGACGCTGCCCACCCCGACGACCTTGCGGGCCACGTCGACGACCCGGAAGCGGTCCAGCAGGAGCCTGCGCTCCTCGGTGAGGGTGGACCGGTAGTCCGCGAAGATCTTGCGGACGGCGCCCCGGTCGAGGGAGCCGACGGGCTCCAGCAGCGGCGGGTCGGCCACGATCCGCCGTACCCCGTCCGCCAGCTCGGTGAGCTTGTGCAGCGCCTGCAGGCTGGTACGGCGGCGGGCCCGGGCGAGGTCGGCGTTCACCCGGGCCCGGTTGGCCTCCCGGACCAGGGGCAGGATGTCGTCCGTGGCCACCTGCTCGTACCAGACCTCGAGCTCGCCGAGGCCGGCCAGCCGCCGCATCGTGGTGCGGTACGCCTCGACGGCGGCGGTGGCAGCGCGCCGCAGGTGCTTCTCGCGGTGCCCGTTCTCCTTGCCGGCGACGGCGATGCTGGCGGCCAGCCGTTTGACGTCCCACTCGAAGGGGCCGGGCAGGGTCTCGTCGAAGTCGTTCAGGTCGAACAGCAGCCTGCGCTCGGGCGAGGCGTAGAGGCCGAAGTTCAGCAGATGGGCGTCCCCGCTGAGCTGCACCGTCAGCCCGGTGTGCGGCCGTACGGCGAGGTCCGCGGCCATCACGGCGGCCGAGCCGCGCAGGAACGCGAAGGGCGAGGCGACCATCCGGGCGTACCGGATCGGCAGCAGCTCGGGCACCCGGTCCGCCCCCTGGCGTTCGAGGATGTGCACCGGGTCGGCGCGGTCGGCGGCGGGCACCCAGGTGGCGTGCGAGACGCGCGGGACGCGCTTGCGCACGGCCTTGCCCGACTCCGCGCGGGCACTCGGGGTCTGCTGTGTCGTCGTCAAGGGCGCTCTCCAAGGCGTGTGGGCCCAGTAAACGACGCGGGGACCCGGGCCGCATGCCGGAGAGGGCCGGAGGCGGACGGACGCCGCGCGCCGGAGAGGGCCGGAGACGGACGGACGCCCGCCCCCGGCCCGTGTGCGTCCGCCGGTCAGGGTGCCGTGCCGCGCACGCCCGTGACCTTCCAGACCTTCCCGTTCGCCTTGGACATCAGATACAGCTCGCCGGCCGAGTCCTGGCCGAAACGCAGGTCCACCCGGTCGTCGCCGGCCAGGGTCTGCATCGAGACCTGGGTGCCGGACGGGGTGAACAGCTTCAGCTCGTACAGCGGCGCCAGGGCGGCCCCGCGCTGCATCCGGGCCTCGTCGGTGTAGTAGACCCAGCCCTGCACGATGTCGCCGAAGACGTACTTCCCGGCCAGCGCCGGCAGCGCGCCGCCCCGGTAGACGAAGCCGCCGACCACGGCGCGGCCGAGGTCGCCGGTGCAGCCGGGCGGCCCGTTGTGGTCGTACGCGGCGACCGGGTAGTCGTAGCCGTACGTGGCGTCGTCCGCCGGCAGCGGGTAGAGGTAGCAGGGGTCGTCCCGTTTGAAGACGAAGGCGCCCTCGCGTTCGCTCCAGCCGAAGTTGTCGCCCGCGCGCACGTCGTAGACGCCCTCGATGTCGTGCTCGCCGATATGGCCGAGGAACATCCGCTTGGCGCCGCCGCGGTCCCAGCTGAACCGGTGCGGGTCGCGCATGCCGAGGGCGTAGATCTCGGTCAGGACGCCCGGCTGTCCGGCGAAGGGGTTGTCGGACGGGACGCCGTAGCGGTGGTTGGCGCTGTTGTTGCCGCGCGGGTCGATGCGCAGCAGCTTGCCGAACGGCAGCGCCTTGTTCTGCGGGTCGGTGGTGCTCGTCCCGCGGCCGCCGTCGCCCACCGCGACGTACAGCTTGCCGTACTCGGCGGAGCCCGGCGCGGCTCCGGGGTTGAAGTCGATCTGCTGGATGGCGTGGATGTAGTTGGCGAAGCCGATGCGCATCAGCTGGCGCCGGGTGCCCTGGAAGACGGAGGCGGCGGGGTTGTTCGCGGTCCACTCGGTGAGCACGCTCTGTACGACGGGGCTGGACTGCGTCCAGTCGGCACCGGACTGGGGTGTCTCGGAGTGCACGGTGTAGAAGCGGCCGTTGGACGCGAACTGCGGGTCGAAGGCCACGAAGCCGAACCCGCTGCCCATGCCGCGGCCCGAGAAGAACGCGGAGCCCACGACGGCCTTGACGTCGAGATAGGCGGCGGGGGTGCCGCCGCCGGGCGGCAGCATGTACAGCTTGCCGTTGAGGTCGGGGACGTACGTGCGGCCGTCGGGCAGCTGGCCCAGGTAGTTGATGCGCGCGTGGCGGATCAGCCGTTCGTCGGTGGGCGCGGGGACCGGGTCCGACTTGGGGAACTGGGCGAACTCCGTCAGCTCCAGGCCGAGCCCGGAGGGGATGGGGCTCTGCGGGATCGGGTCGGCGATGGGGTCGCTGCCGCCGCCGGAGGTGTCGCCGACCGTCAGGGAGTCGATGTTGGCCAGGCCCCCGGACGTGGTCGCCGTGATCCGCACCGTGCTGGTGCCGGCCGGCAGGGTGACCGCGGCCTGCTGGGAGGCCCAACCGGTCCAGGTGCCGGTGGACGGGAACGGCAGGGTGCCCTGGGCGACGCCGTTCACCGTGAGGGTGGCGGGGCGTTCACCGGCGACGCCGAGGGCGTAGCGGAAGCTGAGGGTGGTGCCCGAGCCGACGCTGAACTCGATCGCGGAGCCGGTGGCGTTGGTGGAGTTGACGAATCCGGTGCCGGTGAAGCCGGCGTGGTTGCTCTCCACCACACCGCTGACGATGGTGGCGTTCTCGGCCTCGTACAGGGTGCTTGCAGCCGTCGCCGGGCCTGCTAACACGCCTGCGGCGAGCAGGGCCGCCAGCCCCGCGGCCCATGTGCGTATCCGGAGCATCTACCGCCTCGATTCGGAGCGTGGGGTGACCGACCGGGCGATTGTAGGAGCGACGGTAAGCGCTTGTCATGACCACTGCACATGATCCCTGACGGGGAGTCAGCGCAGCACGCGGACCGGCTCCCCGTCCAGGAACGCCTCGATGTCCTGTACGGCCTGCGTGAAGTAGCCCTCGTAGTTGCGCCGGGTGACATACCCGAGGTGCGGCAGCCCGAGGAAGCGGGGCGCCGTGCGCAGCGGATGGGCGGGCGGCAGCGGTTCCTCGTCGAAGACGTCGGCCGCGGCGCCGGCGATCCAGCCCTCGGTCAGGGCGCGGGCGAGCGCGTCCTGGTCGACCAGTCCGGCGCGCGAGGTGTTGACGAGATACGCGGTGGGACGCATCCGCTTGAGCTCCGCCTCATCGATCAGGCCGCGGGTGCGGTCGCCGAGCACCAGGTGGAGGGAGACGAAGTCGCTGCCCGCCAGCAGCTCCTCCTTGGACCCGGCGAGGACCGCACCCGACTCGGCGGCCCGCTCCGCCGTCAGGTTCTGCGACCAGGCGGCGACCTCCATGCCGAAGGCCAGGCCCACGCGGGCCACCTTCGTGCCGATCTTCCCCAGCCCCAGCAGGCCCAGCCGGCGCCCGTACAGGTCCGCGCCGAGGGTGGACTGCCACGGGCCGCCCTCGCGCAGGGCCGTCGCCTCGGGCACCACCTGCCGCGCCAGACCCAGGATCAGCGCCCAGGTCAGCTCGGCCGGGGGCTCGGAGTTGCTCGCCGTCCCGCAGACCGTGACGCCCTGCCGGGCGGCGGCCTCCAGGTCGACGGAGGCGTTGCGCATCCCGGACGTGATCAGCAGCCGCAGCCGGGGCAGCCGGGCGAAGAGCGAGGCCGGGAACGGGGTGCGCTCGCGCATCAGGACGACGATCTCGCAGTCCCCGACGGACTCGGCGACGGCCTCCTCACCGGGCAGATGGTGGTGCAGGGACCGTACGTCCACCTGCTCGTCGACCCGGGCCCAGTCCCCCAGCCCCAGGGCGACTCCTTGGTAGTCGTCCAGTACGGCACAGCGCAGCTTCATCCCCGGTTCCCCCTTCGGCGTCGGCGTGCCGATGGTACGGGACGAACCTGTGACGCGGCGGGCGCCACCGCGGGGGATTCCCGGGCCCCCGCGGCAGCGCCCGGAAGGCGGGGCGCAACCCCGGCCTACTCCACCCCGCACGCCCCCTGGGTCGCGAACGGCAGCGCGGGGTATCCGGAGACGTCCTGCGAGGTGAGGGAGCCGTCGGCGGCGGCCTTCAGTACGGCGAGCGTCGGGACGCGGAAGAGGTTCTCCAGCTGGCCGTTGCTCTTCTGGCCGACCGAGCGGACCTCGTAGAAGATCGCGCCCTTCGTCGGCGTCTGCATCACCGGCTGCTCGCCGGCCGGCGCGGTGCCGCCCATCAGCATGCGGGAGAGGACGGCGTTGGTGATGTCGATGATCGGGTAGTGGGCGACGTTGGCGAGGCCGTAGCGGTTCAGGGCGTCGACGCTCGCCATCGCCATCCGCCGGTTGGTGAGCCACTGCTCGGCCGTCATCCGGGACGGGTCGATGGAACGGGCGCCGATCTGGAACTGGTTGAGGTCGTCGGTGCCGTTGACGACCGGCGCCTGGCCCATGTGGTGCAGGTCCAGGGCCAGTTCGGGCCGGACCGCCCGCCAGAGCTTCCAGAAGGCCGCCGACTCCGGCTGGGCGAAGTTCTCCCAGTCCCGGTTGAGGTCGGTGCGGGTCGGGGTGGTGCTCTGGCGGATGTTGGCCTCGGCGCCGTCCGGGTTGTACATGGGGAGGACGACGACCGTGAGCCGGTCGCGGATCAGCCTGGCGTCCGGGTCGCCGGACGCCAGACGGGTGAGGATCTGCAGCACGGCCTCGGTGCTGTGCAGTTCGTTGCCGTGGATGCGGGCCTGCAGCCAGACCGTCGTCGGTCCGGTCCCGACGGTGGCGTACAGGAGCTGCCGCCCTTCGCCGGAGGTGCCCGCGGAGGCGACGGAGACGGTGCCGTCCGAGGTGTGGGCGATGCGGTCCAGCTCCTGTACGACATCGGCGTACCCGGCGACGCTCTCCAGGCTGACGGTCTGCTCGGGCTGCAGGCAGGGGCCTCCGGGCAGGTGGGCGGGGTCGGCGACGGAAGGGGTGACGGTGGCGGCGAGGACGGCCGCGGTGAGGGCGAGGGCGCGCAACGCGGTGCGGGGTCTGCGGCTCACGGGGTTCTCCTTCACAGGTCGTCGCGCGGGTTGCCGATGGAGGGGCCGGCCGGCGGGATGTCGTGGTAGCGGTTCGGGTCGACCGCGTACACGCTGCCGTCGGTGAGGCCCTCGAGCGTGGCGCCGAAGCCGAAGAGGGACTGCTGGATCAGCATGCCCATCGACTTCTGGGCGACGGAGCGCGTCTCGTACAGCATGATCCCGGCGCCGTTGAGGGCGTACGAGCCGAGGGCCGTGCCCGGGAGTTCGACGTCCGGGTAGCGGGTGATGCCGCCGAAGCCCGAGTTGCCGAGTTCGCGCAGCCGGTCCCAGACCAGGACGTTGACCTGGAAGGCGAGATCGCGGGCGGCCGGGTCGAGCGGGAAGTCGGGCGTGCCGGCGGTGACGATGCCGACAAGTTGGAGCGTGGTGAGCTGGTTGTCGGTGTCGGACTGGGTGTTGCTGCCGCGGTGGTGGTGGTCGATGAAGAAGTCCGGCCGCATCCGCTGGAACACGGCCGCCGAGGTGCGCGCCTCGGGGGTGACGAAGAAGCCGGGCAGCTCGGAGCGGCCGGGCAGCAGCGCCTCGTCGCCGGGGCCGAGCCGGAAGCCGAGGTCGGGGCTGAAGTCGCGGTTGATGTCGTAGCCGGGGGTCTGGCCGGGCTGCAGCAGCTGGCGCGGCAGATACCAGGGCGCGGGCGTGCCCGGGGCGAGCCCCCACTCCTGCGGGGTCCAGGGCTGGGTGTTCTGGCGGCGCTGGACGAGGAAGCCGTCGGCGTTGCGGAAGTCGCCGCCGTCCATGTTCAGCCGCGGGATGAACCAGATGGCGAGCTTGTCCAGGACGTCGAGGACGGTGGGGTGCGAGCTGGTGGCGAGGGTCTGCATGAGGTGCAGGGCCACCTCGGTGCCCAGCGGCTCGCCGCCGTGGATCTGGGTCTGGATCAGCAGGGAGGTCTTGCCCGGCGCGGGTTCGCCGAAGCGCGCGAGGTGGATCGGCCAGCCCGTGGCGGAGCGCCCGGCGACCTCGACGGACATCCGGCCGCCGGAACGGGCGGCGATGCCGGCGAGCTTGGGGCCGAGGTCGGCGTTCTCGGTGAGGGCGACCTTCTGGACCACCTGTTCGGGCTGGATCCAGGGGCCGTTGGGGCGGGACTGCGGTTCCGCGCGGGCGGTGGCCGGCAGGGCGAGCCCCGCGCTGAGGCCGGTCAGCCCGGCGAGGACGGTACGACGACGCATGCGGTATCACTCTCTCCGGTCAGCGGGGGGATCCCCCTGCCCCCGTCGGTGATTGAACGATGAACATGCTCGGTCGGTGAACCAGTGTGGTTGTCAGGAGTGTTCACGACAAGACTCCATACCCGGCCGGGCCGGCGCGCGCCCTCCGGCGGGGTGGGCAGTCGGCGGTCTTCAGGGCTCCGCCCCGGAACCGGTACGAGGGGCGGCTGAGGCCGCTGGGTCCGCGCGGATCAGCGGCGAGGTCCACCGGCGACCTCCCGGGGTTACCCCCCGGAAGAAGGCAGCACCGCCACGGTCCTCGTCCCGGCGGAACGGGCCGGGGTCACGGCGGGCCGGGCCGATGACGGAGGACCAGGCGGGGGTCACGGCGGGCCGGGCCGAGATCACCCCCGCACCGGCCGCGTTGCGGGACCGGGAGCGGGAGTTCGGGCGGCGGATGTCCCGCTGAGGTGGATCACTCTGCGAGGATCGGGAACATGACCGTACAGCGATCGTTCGAGGAACTCGTCGCCGAGGGCGAGGCCGTGCCCACCGAGGGGTGGGACTTCTCCTGGTTCGAGGGGCGGGCCACCGAGGAGCGGCCCTCGTGGGGGTACCAGCGCGCCATGGGCGAGCGGATGGCCGTGGCGCGCGCGGCCCTGGACATCCAGACCGGCGGCGGTGAGGTGCTCGCCGGCGTCGGCCGGCGGCCCCCGGTGAGCGTGGCGACCGAGGCGTGGCCGCCGAACATCGCGAAGGCGACCACCCTGCTGCACCCGCTGGGCACCGTCGTCGTCGCGGCCCCGGAGGAGCCTCCGCTGCCGTTCGGGGACGCGGCGTTCGACCTGGTCGTCAGCCGGCATCCGGTGCAGCCGTACTTCGGGGAGATCGCCCGGCTGCTGCGCCCCGGCGGCACCTACTTCGCCCAGCACGTGGGCCCGGAGAGCGTCTTCGAGCTGACCGAGTTCTTCCTCGGGCCGCTGCCGGAGGAGGCGAGGGAGGCACGGCAGCCGGACCGCGAGCGGGCGGAGGCCGAGGAGGCCGGACTGGAGGTCGTCCGGCTGCGGACGGAGCGGCTGCGGATGGAGTTCCACGACGTGGCCGCCGTCGTGCACTTCCTGCGCAAGGTGATCTGGATCGTGCCGGGCTTCACCGTCGCCGCGCACCTGCCGAAGCTGCGCGAGCTGCACGAACGGATCGGGGCCGAGGGCCCGTTCGTCACGTACAGCTCGCGCACGCTGTTCGAGGCGCGCCGGCCGGGGCCGGCCTGAGCCCGGATCACCCCCTGGGCGCGCGCCCGCCCGGCGTCACGCCTCGGAGCGCACCACCCGGTACGTGCAGACGTTGACGCCCGCCGGGCTCGTCACCGACGACACCAGCTCCAGGGGGTGCTTCCCGCCGTCCGCCGGGAAGACGGACTTCCCGCCGCCGAGCAGCACCGGCATGGTGATCAGCCGGAGTTCGTCGGCCAGTCCCTCGCTCAGCAGGGTGCGCACGAGGGTCGCGCTGCCCATGACCAGCAGGTCCCGGCCCTCGGACTCGCGCAGCTCGCGGATCCGGGCGACGGCCTCGTCACCGCCGATGAGCGTGGTGTTCCACGTCATGTCGTCCTTGGTGAGGCTGTCGGAGACGACGTACTTCGGCAGGGCGTTCAGCCGGTCCGCGAACGGGTCGCCGGCCCGCCCGGGCCAGGCGGCGGCCATGTTCTGCCAGGTGAGCCGCCCGTAGAGCACGGCGTCGGCCTCGGCGAGCGAGCCGTCGAAGGTGCCGCCCACGATCTCCGGGTCGAAGTAGGGGCCGACCCACCCGCCGTGCGCGAAGCCGCCGTCGGTGTCCTCCTCGGGCGAACCCGGGCCCTGCACGACGCCGTCCAGGCTGATGAACTCGGTGATCAGGATACGCATGGTGGGAATCCCCGCTTCTGATGTCGTTCTTGTCCGGGCGTTACGGCCGTACAGACCCAGGCGCCCCGGAGAAATCATCGGCACCATCAAAGTGGACTCGAGTGATCTTGTACAGCGACCACTGCGCCCGTGCCGCTCAGCCGCCCTCCCGCAGCGCCCGCCGCAGCCCCAGGGCGTCCCGCGCGAGCACCGTCGTGAGCAGTGCGGGGCCCGCCAGCGGCGCGCACACGCCCTCCGTCTCGCCGCCGGGCTCCCCCAGCAGCCGGGCGGCGGACGGCAGTTCGGCCCGGTGGTCCACCCGCAGCTGCTGGCCCACCGCGCGCCGCCCGGCCAGCCCCGCCGGTCCGTCCCAGCCCGGATGTCCGGGGCCGTACGCCGTCTGCTGGTCGAGTAGGAGCCGGCCGCCGCGGCGCACGGTCAGCCGGGAGGTGAGACCGCCGGGCGCCTCGCCGGTGCGGCCGAGGACCAGCTCCTCGCGGTGGAGCAGCCGGGCCGTGGGCGCCAGATCGATCCGCGTGGTCACCTCGAGCCTGCTGCCCGCGGCGGCGATCAACGGCTCGGGGAGCCAGTCGAGTTCGGCGTCCGCCCCGACGGAGATCCTGATCGTGTACGAGGCGGGAGCGCCCGTACGGCCGGGCAGGGCGATCGTCGCGGCGGCGCTGGAGAGGTGCAGACGGGTGCCCGCGCCGAGGGTCACGTCGAGGGCGAGCCGGTCGCCGCCCAGCGGGGCGCTCATCGCGCCGACCAGGCACACGTGGGCCCCTGGGCCGGCGGAGCGGATCCGGCGCAGGGCGAGGGGGCCGTCGCCGCGCAGCTCGGGCAGGACGGTGCGGCCGTCGGGAGCGCGGGCGGCGGTGATCCGGGCGCTCGCACAAACGCCCGCGGCGGACTGTCTCACCGCGAGCGTCGCCGCCGCGGCGTCCGTGGCCGTATCCGCGCCCCCACTCACCGCCGCGCCGCCAACTGCCCGCGGACCCAGTCCGCGACGGGCTTGACTCCGTCCTCGGCCTTCAGCGAGGTGAAGGCGACGGGGAGTTCCCCGCGCTGGGCGGCGGCGTCCCGTGCCATCCGGTCCAGGTCCGAGCCGACGTACGGGGCCAGGTCCGTCTTGTTGACGACCAGCAGGTCGGCCGTGGTGACGCCGGGCCCGCCCTTACGGGGGATGTCGTCGCCGCCCGCGACGTCGATCACGAAGATCTGGGCGTCGACGAGGCCGCGGGAGAAGGTGGCGGTGAGGTTGTCGCCGCCGGACTCGATCAGTACGAGGTCCAGGCCCCCTACCCGCTCCTCCAGCTCCTCCGCCGCCTCGAGGTTCGCGGAGATGTCGTCGCGGATCGCGGTGTGCGGGCAGGCGCCGGTCTCGACGGCGGTGATCCGCTCCGGGGGCAGCACGGCCTGGCTCAGCAGGTACTCGGCGTCCTCGCGGGTGTAGATGTCGTTGGTGATGACGGCGATGGACAACTCGTCGCGCAGCGCCCGGCACAGCGCGGCGACGGTCGCCGTCTTCCCCGAGCCCACGGGTCCGCCTAGGCCGATGCGCACGGCACGCCGGCTTCCGTCGGCGCTCTCGGTGTGGCGGTCGGGGAACGTGTCGTCGTGGTGGTGGCCCAGATGCATGGTTCGCGCTCCTTCGGTGGTGTCAGCGGTCCGGTCTCACGACGCGAAGAGCCGTACCGGCCACGTCGCATGCTGCTCGGCGGCGATGTCGAGCCACGGACTCGCCGGCGCCGGCAGTGCGTCCGGCCCCTCCCGCACCGCCCGCCGGGCGGCCTCGGCTGCGCGGTCCGCGTACGCGTCCACCCGCGGCGCCAGCCGCGCCAGCGCGGCCGTCGCGTCGAAGGGGTCCAGGCTGAGCAGCCGCACCGCGGCCGTCGCCGGGCCCGAGACCGCCTCGTACGCCACGACATGCGCCGCGTCCAGCGGCGTCAGGCCGGCCCCGCGCGCCGTCACGCCGATCACCACCGGCTGGTGGGCGCCCTTCGGGTACGCCGACGCGAGGGCGTCCAGGTCCGGGTGCGGCCACGCCGCCCGGGCCGCGCGCAGCGCCTGGCGGCCGAGCCGGCGGCTGACGGACCTGAGGGCGGGCGAGGGCGTGCGGGCGTCGGCCGCCTCGTCCAGCGCGGCGGCGGACAGCCCCGCGCAGGCGGCCGCCGCGAGGGCCGCCGCGGTGAGGCCGGCGGTGGCCAGGCGGCCCGCGCAGAAGGCGTACAGGGTCGCCGCGTCGTGCACCCGGCCCGCCCGGACGGCCGCCTCCACCCCGCCCGAGTGGGCGTGCCCGCCGGCGGGGAAGCGGCCGTCGGCCAGCACCAGGAGCGCGGCGCGGGCGGCGCCCGGGCCCGTACCGCCGCTCATTCCGCATCTCCCGTCAGAAGAGTTCCCGCAGCTCCCATCAGAAGAGGAAGTACCGCTGCGCCATCGGCAGCTCCGCCGCCGGCGCGGGCTCCACCGGCTCGCCGTCGATCGTCACCGTGAACGTGTCCGCGTCCACCGAGACCCGCGGCAGCGCGTCGTTCTCCCGCATGTCGGCCTTCGACAGCCGCCGGGTGGAGGCCGCCGCCACCAGCCGCTTTCCGGTGGCCAGGCCCGCGTCGACGGCGAGCGGGGTCACGAAGTTCACCGAGTTGAGCGCGGGCGCGCGGCCCAGGGCGCCGAACATCGGGCGGGGCAGCACCGGTTGCGGGGTGGGGATGGAGGCGTTGGAGTCGCCCATCTGCGCGTACGCGATCTGGCCGCCCTTCAGCACCAGCTGCGGTTTCACGCCGAAGAACGCGGGCTCCCAGAGCACCAGGTCCGCCAGCTTGCCCGGCTCCACCGAGCCGACCTCGGCGTCGATGCCCTGCGCCACCGCCGGGTTGATCGTGTACTTGGCGACATAGCGACGTGCCCGGTGGTTGTCGGCCCGGCCGTCGCCGGGCAGCGCGCCCCGGCGCCGCTTCATCACGTGCGCGGTCTGCCAGGTCCGCATGATCACCTCGCCGACCCGGCCCATGGCCTGGGAGTCGGAGGAGATGATCGAGATCGCGCCGAGGTCGTGCAGGATGTCCTCGGCGGCGATCGTCGCGGGCCGGATCCGGGACTCGGCGAAGGCGAGGTCCTCCGGCACCCCGGGGTTGAGGTGGTGGCAGACCATCAGCATGTCGAGGTGCTCCTCGACGGTGTTGACGGTGTGCGGGCGGGTCGGGTTGGTGGAGCTGGGCAGGACGTACGGCTCGGAGACCACGCTGATGATGTCGGGCGCGTGGCCGCCGCCCGCGCCCTCCGTGTGGTACGCGTGCAGGGTCCGTCCGGCTATGGCGGCGAGCGTGTCGCCGACGAAACCGGCCTCGTTGAGGGTGTCGGTGTGGATGGCGAGCTGGGCGCCGGTCTCCTCGCAGACCGTCAGGCACGCGTCGATGGCGGCGGGCGTGGCGCCCCAGTCCTCGTGGATCTTGAACGCGAGGGCACCGCCGCGGAGCTGACTCAGCAGCCCTTCCCGGGAGACCGTGTTGCCCTTGCCGAGCAGCCCGATGTTCACCGGGTAGTGGTCCAGCGCGGCGAACATCCGCTCCAGATGCCAGGAACCCGGCGTGATCGTGGTGGCCTTGCTGCCCTCGGCCGGGCCCGTGCCGCCGCCGATGATCGTGGTGATGCCGGACGCCAGGGCCTCGTCCATGATCCGCGGCGAGATGAAGTGCACATGGGCGTCGACCGCCCCGGCGGTGAGGATCTTCCCGTTGCCCGCGATGATCTCGGTCTCCGGGCCGATCGCGAGGGCCGGGTCGACGCCGTCCATGGTGTCCGGGTTGCCGGCCTTGCCGACGGCGGTGATCCGGCCGTCGCGCAGCCCGACGTCCGCCTTGACGACGCCCCAGTGGTCGAGGACGACCGCTCCGGTGATGACCGTGTCGGGGGCGCCCTCGGCGCTGGTGACCAGCGACTGGCCCATCGACTCGCGGATGACCTTGCCGCCGCCGAACACCGCCTCGTCGCCGGCCAGTCCGGGGCCGCCGCAGCGGTCCTGCTCCACCTCGATGAGCAGATCGGTGTCCGCGAGCCGGATCCGGTCCCCGGTGGTCGGGCCGAAGAGGGAGGCGTACGCGAACCGGCTCAGCTCAGCCATCGAGGGCGCCCTTCGTCTCGCCGCGCAGTCCGGGGACGGTCCGGCGGCCGGTGAACGGGACCAGCGCCACCTCGACGGGCACGCCCGGCTCGAAGCGCACCGCGGTGCCGGCGGGGACGTCCAGCCGCAGCCCGCGGGCCGCGGCGCGGTCGAACTCCAGGCCCGGGTTGGCCTCGGCGAAGTGGTAGTGGGAGCCGACCTGGACGGGCCGGTCGGCAGCGTTGAGCACGGTCAGCCGGGTCACCGGGCGGCCCTCGTTGACGCGCACCGCGCCCTCGGCGTACAGGATCTCTCCGGGGATCATCCGTGCCCCCTCAGCTGATCGGCTCGTGGACGGTGACGAGCTTGGTGCCGTCCGGGAAGGTGGCCTCGACCTGCACGTCGGGGATCATCTCGGGGATCCCGTCCATCACGTCGGCGCGGGTCAGCACCTCCCGTCCGGTGGCCATCAGCTCCGCCACGGTGCGGCCGTCGCGGGCGCCCTCCAGGATGTGCGCGGTGATCAGGGCCACCGCCTCCGGATGGTTGAGCCGCAGCCCCCGCGCCCGGCGCCTGGCCGCCACGTCGGCGGCCACATGGATCAGCAGGCGCTCCTGCTCATGAGGGGTCAGTCGCACGCTCTCACCTCGCATCGGCTCGGCCCGGTGCCCGCGGGTCGGTGCGGGCCGGGTCGCAGAGACGGTATCCGCGAAGTTTTTCCGGCACGTTACGTCGTACGGGAGGATGGTCCGCGTGATGGACGTGAGGACCGCACACACGAGCGAGCTGGATCCGGCCGTGCTCGACCGGGCGCGACGGCTGCTGGACGTCGTCTTCGACGGCGACTTCGACGACCACGACTGGGAGCACGGGCTGGGCGGCATCCACGCCCTGGCCTGGCAGGACGGCGAACTCGTCGGGCACGCCTCGGTGGTGCAGCGGCGGCTGCTGCACGGCGGCCGGGCGCTGCGCACGGGGTACGTGGAGGGGGTCGGCGTACGGCCCGACCGGCAGCGCACCGGCGTGGGCGCGGCGCTGATGGCACCGCTGGAACGGGTGGTGCGCAACGCATACGAAATCGGCGCGCTGGCGTCGTCCGACGCCGGGCTGCCGTTCTACGCCGCGCGCGGCTGGCAGTTGTGGCGGGGGCCGGCGTACGCGCTGACGCCGCACGGGGTGGAACGGACACCGGACGAGGACGGGTCCCTGTTCGTGCTGCCGGTGTCGGCGAAGGTGACGCTGACCGGGGACCTGATCTGCGACTGGCGGGACGGCGACGTGTGGTGAGCCGCCGGGGCGCCCCCGGTCACAGCTCGTCGAACGCCCCGTGCCGTCCGCGGCCCGCGGCGAACCGGGCGGCGCCTTCGAGCGCCTCCGTCAGCGCGCGCTCCCCGTGGCGCAGTTCGGTCGCCATCGCCTCGTCGAACGGCGTCCCTTCCTGCGCGTAGACGGACGCGCGATCGCCGCGCAGACAGGTCTGCGGGAAGCGGGCGAGCTCCGCCGCCAGCCCCTCCGCCGCCTCGCGCGACCGCCCGGGCGGTACGACGCGGTTGGCCAGCCCCATGGCGTACGCCTCGGAGGCCGGCACCGGACGGCCGGTGAGGATCATGTCCAGCGCCCGGCCGGTGCCGATCAGGCGCGGCAGCCGCACCGTGCCGCCGTCGATCAGCGGCACGCCCCAGCGGCGGCAGAACACACCGAACACGGCGTCCTCCTCGGCCACCCGCAGATCGCACCACAGGGCGAGCTCCAGTCCGCCGGCGACGGCGTGGCCGCTGACGGCGGCGATGACGGGCTTGGTGAGCCGCAGCCGGGTCGGTCCCATCGGTCCGTCGCCGTCCGCGGCCACCCGGTTGGAGCGGTCGGTGCCCATCGCCTTCAGGTCGGCGCCCGCGCAGAACGTGCCGCCCTCGCCCCACAGGACGGCGACACGTGCCTCGTCGTCGGCGTCGAACGCCCGGAACGCGTCGGCGAGGGCCGCCGCCGTGGGCCCGTCGACGGCGTTGCGCACGTCGGGGCGGGACAGCACGACGGTGGTGACGGGGCCGGCACGCTCCACGCGGACCGCCGGCAGGGGATCGGTCATGGCCGCCATTGTCCTCGGGGGTGAGTCGGAAGGCAGGCGGGGCACTCGGCACCAGGACAGCACGAACCCGTGAACCCGTCTCGCACGGAGGTACGTCGTGACGTTCCCCTCCCCCGCCCTTCGCGAACCCCCGCCCACACCGCCCGCGCCGCCGGACCCCCGGCCGCCGGTGCCCGGGCCGGGGCCCGGACCGGGCCCGGGTCCGGGGCCGGTTCCGGGACCCGTTCCCGGGCCACCGCCGCATCCGGTCCCCAAGCCGCCGGGACCGGAGCCGGTGCCCGACCCCTCTCCCGCACCGGGACCGGTTACCTGAACAAGGAGGCATTGACCATGGCCACGTCCACCGGGGAAGCGGACCGCGATCTGCTCGTCCGATTCCTCGAGGAGTGTTTCGGCTGCGCGCAGGCGTGCCAGGAGTGCGCCGTCGTCTGCTGGACCGCGGCGTCCGCCCTCTCGCCCGAGGCGCGCAATCGGCTCGACGTGCGCTGCGCGGAGATCTGCGAGCGCACGGCGCGGCTGCTGAGCCGCCAGAACAGCGGTGACGGCGCCGCGCTGCGCATCCAGCTGGAGGTGTGCGCGGAGACGTGCCGCGTGACGGCGGACAACACCTTCCGCCCCGGCCGGATGGAGCACCGCTCGGCGCAGCAGGCGGCGTCCTGCCGGCGCTGCGAGGTGTCCTGCCGCCGGGTGCTGGGGCTGCTGACCTCTGAGGTGACGGCATGACGGAGCCGAACGAGACGTAGAGGCACGAAGCGGGGGGCCCCGGCGGGGCGGGGGGGGCGGGGGGGTTGGGGTGAGGGGAACGGCGCAAAAACCAAACGATGCGGGAGCTAGAGTGTTTGGGGGGGGGGGGGTGTGTGG